>NZ_JAVAMR010000061.1:0-17341 GCF_030731025.1 Microbulbifer sp. 2205BS26-8
CGTTCTTGTATCTGAACTCGCGCAAAATGCGGGCTAGAACAAAAACCCCCGCAGATCCAGATGATTGCCACAACATATGCGCCTCTCCAGGGAGTTTGAGAAGGAGGCCCAGAGGCAAGCTCTCTTGCGTATGAGTGACCACACAGTTCTGTCACCTGAACAAACTGTCTACTTCTTGACGTCAATAGCCAAACTTGATGTTGGTAAACACTCACATCCTACCTATTGGACCGCAGATGCCCATGGTTACCTCCTATCTGATGAGTGATTTGGCTTAAACCCGCAATCGCCCACAGTCGCTGGTTTCGGACTTCACCGGTTGAGATATAGGGAACTGAACCCACACCCCCTTCCACCACCAGTCACAGAAGGTCAACTGTTCTCAGTTGGCCTTTTTTATTGCTGGCTCTTGCGTACTGTTGCAGGTCCTTGCGAACTGCCTCAGACTTCCTCAATACCACATTTCCACCACCTTCCAGTCAAATAGGCTCTCTCCGGGCAGATATTCTCTGCGGCTATCTGGGGCCCTGAATGCCGAAGTCCATAACCAGAGAGCAGGCAGACCTTTAAAAACCAATGAGTTAGCAATGGACTAATCAAGGGGTTTGTTTGGTGAATTGGTTGAGGTGAAGGACTTGCAGGATACCGATTGTCTGGCCTCCATTCACCACCTCAAATCAGTGCCGTCTTGAAATTGTCCCCTACGGAGTCGCTGCGTATAGCGGGAGGTCTTTTACCGCGCGGTCAGTAGCATGCGTGATAGGCTGGTGCCGTATTGCCGGGTTGAATCCGAGTTGTGCAACTTCTAATTTCTTATACACTTGGTGAAAGCACTCCTTTCGTATTTTTGCTTCTATTTTTACCGAAACCGTTGATCAAAAAATAGTGATTATTAAGGCATTGTCATTCACAGCACCGGCAGGCCTCACAATCAATCCATCTGCGCCATGATTGGCGTATTGGTTCAATAAAAACTTGTAACACGCGGACCAAGCCGTGGCTTAGCACTTTAATTTTTTAAATTATCGCAATGGAGTTCAGGAAAATGACTTTAAGACTCTTTTGGATTATTTTGCTCAGTGCCGTTCTGGCTGGCTGCGACTCCGATAGTAATAATAATAACAATCAGATCCCCAGACTGGTATCCATCTCAATATTTCCCGCAGGCAATCTGTCCCTGGCGCCGGGTGAGACACAGCAATATACCGCCCGGGCCAATTACAGCAATGGCACCACCTCCAATATTACCAACAGCGTGAATTGGCAAAGTGAAGATAGCTCGGTGGCCACCGTCAGTGGCAGCGGTGTGGCCACGGCCGTAGCCCCGGGTAGTACCCGTATCTTCGCCAGCTTCGCTGGTATTGTCAGCAACCGAGCGCCGATCACTGTGAGCGGTGCTGTGCTCACCAGTATTCAAGTGACGCCGGCGGTGGTGAGCCTGCCCATGGGCAACAGCCAGCAGCTCACTGCCCTGGGTATTTTCAGCGATGGCAGCACCACCGATATCACCAACAGTGTGACCTGGTTCAGTGACAACACCGCAATTGCCACCGTGGATAGCCTGGGCGAGGTGATGGCGGTGGCGGTGGGCAGCACCAGTGTCTCCGCCAGCCAGGACGGCATTGTCAGCAATACGGTTTCGGTGACCGTGACCGCCGCATTGACCAGTATCCAGGTGACGCCGGCGGTGGTGAGACTACCCACGGGCTACAGCCAACAGCTCACGGCCCTGGGGTTTTTCAGCGATGGCAGCACCGCCGATATCACCAACAGTGTGACCTGGTTCAGTGACAACACCGCAATTGCCACCGTGGATAGCCTGGGCGAGCTGATGGCGGTGGCGGTGGGCAGCACCATTGTCTCCGCCAGCCAGGGCGGCATTGTCAGCAATACGGTTTCGGTGACCGTAACCAATGCCGTATTGACCAGTATCCAGGTGACGCCGGCGGTGGTGAACCTGCCCGCGGGCTACAGCCAACAGCTCACGGCCCAGGGCAATTTCAGCGATGGCAGCACCCTCGACATTACCACCAGCGTGAACTGGGATAGCGACAACACCGCAATTGCCACGGTGGATAGCCTGGGCGAGGTGATGGCGGTGGCGGCGGGCGGCACCATTGTCTCCGCCAACCGGGACGGCATTGACAGCAATATGGTTTCGGTGACCGTGACCAATGCGGTATTGACCAGTATCCAGGTGACGCCGGCGGTGGTGAACCTGCCCGCGGGCTACAGCCAGCAGCTCACGGCCCTGGGTATTTTCAGCGATGGCAGCACCCGCGACATTACCACCAGCGTGACCTGGCTCAGTGACAACACCGCAATTGCCACCGTGGATAGCCTGGGCGAGCTGATGGCGGTGGCGGTGGGCAGCACCAGTGTCTCCGCCAACCGGGACGGCATTGACAGCAATATGGTTTCGGTGACCGTGACCAATGCGGTATTGACCAGTATCCAGGTGACGCCGGCGGTGGTGAACCTGCCCGCGGGCTACAGCCAACAGCTCACGGCCCTGGGCAATTTCAGCGATGGCAGCACCCGCGACATTACCACCAGCGTGACCTGGATCAGTGACAACACCGCAATTGCCACCGTGGATAGCCTGGGCGAGTTGGTGACGGTGGCGGCGGGCAGCACCAGTGTCTCCGCCAACCGGGACGGCATTGTCAGCAATATGGTTTCGGTCACCGTGACCAATGCGGTATTGACCGCTATCCGGACCCTGCCAGTGTTGGACCTGCCTGCGGGCTACAGCCAACAGATCAGGGTCCTGGGCGATTTCAGCGATGGCAGCACCCTCGACATTACCACCAACGTGACCTGGATCAGTAACGACGCCTCAATTGCCACGGTGGATAGCCTGGGCGTGGTGATGGCGTGGGCGGCGGGCAGCACCAGCCTCACCGCCAACCGGGACGGCATTGTCAGCAATATGCTTTCGGTCACCGTAAACAATGCGGTATTGATCCGTATCGATACCCCGTTAGCGGTGAGCCTGCCTGCGGGCTACAGCAATCAGTTCACGGTCCTGGGCGGTTTCAGCGATGGCAGCACCCTCGATATTACCACCAGCGTGAACTGGTTCAGTGACAACACCGCAATTGCCACAATTGCCACGGTGGATAGCCTGGGCGAGCTGATGGCGGTGGCAGTGGGCAGCGCCAGTGTCTCCGCCAGCCGGGACGGCCTTAGCAGTATATTTCCGGTCACCGTAACCAATGCGGTATTGACCAGTATCCAGGTGACGCCGGCGGTGGTGAACCTGCCTGCGGGCAACAGCCAGCAGCTCACGGCCCAGGGTAGTTTCAGCGATGGCAGCACCGCCGATATCACCGACAACGTGAACTGGTTCAGTGGCGACACCGCAATTGCCACCGTGGATAGCCTGGGCGAGGTGGTGACGGTGGCAGTGGGCAGCACCAGTGTCTCCGCCAACCGGGACGGCATTGTCAGCAATACGGTCCCGGTGACCGTGACCACCGTATTGACCAGTATCCAGGTGACGCCGGCGGTGGTGAACCTGCCTGCGGGCAACAGCCAGCAGCTCACGGCCCAAGGTATTTTCAGCGATGGCAGCACCGCCGATATCACCGACAACGTGAACTGGTTCAGTGGCGACACCGCAATTGCCACCGTGGATAGCCTGGGCGAGGTGGTGGCGGTGGGCAGCACCAGCCTCGTTGCCATTCAGGGGAGTATTCTCAGCAATGGGGTCTTCGTGAATGCCAACTTGATCCATAAATGGCGGCGAGAGGCAGTGAGTAAACAGAAGCGCACGGAGCAGAAGTTTGTCTCTATACCTCTGCCTGCACCAGGGGAGCTTTATCTGGGGCAAGCCATGACAGGGTGAACGTGTCATCCTTACATCAGAGCAGTTACAGGCACTGGTCATTGGGCTGCCGTGACATCAGGTCGGCCGCGATAACCGCATTGTCATGCTCTAACCTACCGCGTTGGCCAACACGCCAGTGTGAAAGTCCCATCTGGTAATCACGACCGGCGGTAGAGTCTGGCAGCATAGCCTCCATGACGACACCGCCGGATCTCAACAATCTCAATGCCAACCAACTGCGCCAGCTTGCGGCGCAGTTGCTGACTGAGTCGGCGGAAAAAGAGAAGCGGCTTCACAACCAACAACTGCTGAACGACAAGCTCAAACACGAGCTGGCCATCCTCAAGCGGCACCACTTCGGCAAAAGCAGTGAAGTACTGAACGTTCATCAGGCCAGCTTGCTGGACGAACTGGTGGATGCAGATATCGCCGCTGTAGAGGCGGCACTCGCTCGACCATCTGAGCCCACACACCAGGCGGTGAAGCGCCAACCCAAACGGTCGTCGCTGCCGCCGGAGCTACCGCGCAAGGTCATCGAACACGAGCCCGAGTGCACCCGGTGCGACTGTGGTTGCCAACTCCAGCGCATCGGCGAAGACATCAGCGAAAAGCTGGATTACACCCCCAACACCTTCACCGTGGAACGCCATATCCGTTTTTATTGCTGGCTCCTGCGTACGGTTGCAGGTTCTTGCGAACTGTCTCGGACTTCCCCATCCCCTCATTTCGGCTCTGTCGCAAACTTCTCGTTTGCCAGAAATACACCTATGGCCTGGACGCAATTATCCTGCGAGCGCCATGAATTGTTGATAGGTGGGGGTACCCTCTTGGTTCAGCTGCCCTTTGCGAATCAAATGGGCAGTTTCGATACCATCAATTGTGGCCTGAGCTGAATGAAACGCCTTGAAACCCATCATTGGCTTGGTTATCCGTTTAATGAATCGGTGATCTTGTTCAATGATATTGTTCAGGTATTTGACTTGCAGGATATCAATGAGCAAGAACCAGAAGCTGAAGAGGAACAGGCAAAAATTTATGTTTTTCAGTCCTGCTAGGTTTGCTCCGCTTTTATCCATGACTACTTTTTCAGGCAAGCCATTATTGCCGATAGCTCTATCAAAAAAGGCCGTAGCAGCCTGCTCATCTCGAGCTTCAGACAACATAAACTCAATGGTATTGCCGTGTTTATCAATGGCTCGATACAAGTAGACCCACTTACCTTTGACTTTGATGTAGGTCTCATCCATTCTCCACGAAGTAGCTACGCTACGCTTTTGTTTTTGCGCCTGTTCTGCAATCAGCGGAGAGTAGCGGACAACCCAGCGATTGAGTGTGGCGTGATCAACGGTGACGCCGCGTTCCTGCATGATCTCTTCAAGGTCTCGGTAAGAAACCGAATAGCGCACGTAAAAAAAGACTGCGTACAGGATCACATCTTTTGGGTAGTGGGCACCTTTAAAATTGATCAAAATTCAAGCACTCAAAGCCAAGATTAGGAAAATAGGGTGTCTTTTTACTAGAGAAGCAAGGAGAGTACAATCTTTGCAACAGAACCTTCTAGTTATCCATCATATGCCTTTCTTCGGCTCTTAGATTGGAACTCTGTATCATCCCCTGTTACACCTGCATCAGCCCATAGACTAGGCTCTACTTCTTCCATATACACGGATATTTTGTCTAAAGGCACACCGGTTTCTTCATGCAATGTGTGAGTTAGTTTCTTAAGTAGAGATTGTTTCTTTTCGATATTCTCTGACTTCCAAGTTGTTAATTTAATAATCGGCATTACTGTCTCCGCTTTTCAATTCCAGATGATTTTTTAGCTTTAACTGTGCGTGAATATCGCCACCTAATCCATGAATACCAATTGCACCGCCATGACAACTTTGACTACTCATGAAAAGAATTACGATATTTATTATCTTATTTTTTTTGCCGGTTGTTCGGCAAAAGGGAGTTTTCATTAATCTTTTGTATTCTGCGCAACCTTTATCATCCGTAATAAATGCATTCGGAACACCTAATGGCCCAGGTCTCGTTGGACTAGATGGGTTTAGATCCTGCTCTCTTAACGCCATCACTGTATAAAGACTGTTTGGTATTAATCCTTCAAAAGATGCTTCGAACCATGCATCTTGATTTGGCATTACTTTAATAGATAAATTACCTTTGGCCTGAATCCATTGGGCCAACGTGATTGGTGTATCGTATTGCCTTGAATGTTCTTCAATATAATCTGGAACAGCCATATTTAATGGCAAGCTATCCCGTATCACATGATGTGCAGAAGGTGCTTGCTCAGGTGCGAACAACATTGGATAGTTGTTAACTGGTAAAGGCAAAGGAAGAGTATATAATTCCATCTCTAAATCTGAACTACCAGCACTAAAATCTAAATATCGCTCAATATGGTATGGCTGAATTTCTCCAAAAGGAGGTAACTCTGTTTTTTGAGAAACAATCGCAGCCCCCCACTTCGGAATAGTCTGGCCTTCTACTTGTTCATTGATATAGCCAATCACGACAAATTCTTTATTTTTGTTCATGATTTCACTGGGTGGGTATAAGGGCCCCTGAGTTGTTAACTCTAATTCAAAGTAATATGTCATAGCTTAAAGCTCAAATAAGATTTACTGACTTTCCCACTGTAAAATAACTTGCTTATAAACAGTTATTGCATTCATACAAGCTGGAACACCAACATAAATCGCCATCTGTATAACAATTTCTATCAATTCATCCTTTGTTACTCCCACATTTAATGCAGCACGCATATGCAATTCAAGCTGGGGCATAGCCGTACCCAGACTGATCAATGAAGCAACCGTGAGCATCTCTCGAGTTTTCAAATCTAATCCCGGACGAGCTAGTACTTTACCAAATGCATAGTCTGTAATTAGTTCTGAAAGCCCTTTATCAAGTTGAGATAGGTTATGAGTTACTCTATCTGCCAGTCCTTGTTCAAGCTGATCCATGATCTTTCTACCTTGGTCGGTGAGAGAGTGTTCATTCATATAGCATTTCCTTCTGACGCTGACAAATTATTAACATTCAACTTTCGGGTATACAAACCAATGACAGGAACTGTAATAAATATACAGATACCCGCTACCGTCATCAGTAGAGACAGTGAGAATTTTGAGACTATCCAGGCTCCAAAAAAAGCACCCGATCCAATAGCAGCATTAAATATACCGACATAAATAGCAGAAGCAGGAAACGCATCTTGTTTTGCTGTCGTTAGTACCCATGTTTGCAATCCAATAAAGATTCCGGATGTGGTTATACCCCACAAAACAACGAAGCATAGTACTAGCTCGATAGGTAAAGACTTTTCAAAACTTCCTAAAAATAGTAAAGATACCGAAGAAAGCGTAAATGAACCAAGCAGTACCAAGTTTCGATATTTATCAATCAGAATACCTGTTATAAAATTGCCTATTATGCCTGCGACACCAAATGCAAATAGCGCGATTGGAATCCAATTTGATCCCACGTTAATTTCAGACGAAAGAAATGGTTCAATATAAGTAAAGCCGCAGAAGTGCGCAGTGATACCAATAAATGTCACAAAATATATCATTAGAAAATTTTTATTTTGAATAATACTTTTAAGTGCTTTAATTCCAATCAATCCAGATGTGGGCACAGTTGGAATAATGGCTAAAATTCCAAGTAAAGCAATTAAGCAGAGAAGTGCTATTAGAAGAAAAGAAGACTGCCATGTTAAAAACTGAGCCATAGTACTTACAATAGGAACACCAAAAACACTAGCAGCAGAAACACCACCAAACACGATTGAGGTTGCTAAACCGATTTTATCTTCTGGCACCAATGACATAGTAAACGCACCAATCATTGCCCAAAAGGCTCCGTGTGCAATAGCACCAATAATTCTAGCAACAACCAACGTGCTGTAGGTTTCTGATGTCGCACAAACAATATTTGATATTAGCAATAACGACATTAAGAAAATAAGTAAGCGCTTTCTAGGTAGACCACCCAAAAGAACGGAGCTCAATAAAGCACAAAATGCACCAATCCATGCATAAACACTTACTGTAACACCAATCATTGATTCGGACTGCCCTAGACCCTCTGCCATAGGCGTTAGTAGACCGATTGGTGCAAGTTCTGCTGTTACTATCGTAAATGTGGATATAGATAATATGCTAATAGCAAACCACATTTTTCTGACAGAAGAAAAATAATTTTTATTATCCGCCATATTTAACCCAAAGATGAAGTAGTTGAAATAAAGCCTTTTAACATGTTTATCATTGAAGAAGGTATAGTTTCAATTAACAACGAGCATATACTCTGGCAAATAGCCCGTCTTTACCTCCCACAATGTAACGGTCACCAGCTTCCTTCACTATGCCTTGGTATCTTTCTGTTAGAAAGTTTTGTTTCATATAATCTTTCGTATTACCTTCAAAGGTAGACATAAAAAGAACACCAGGCTTGGTGCTAAACACGGATTGGTATGCTAGGAAACCGTTTATACTATCTGAATTTTTAACAACATCATATATTGTGTTTTCGCGCCATTCTCTATATTCATCAAATACACTAAGAGGTACTTCTATATATCTTAGCTGTAACTTTTTGTCCGTAGGCAAAAGCTCTCCTGTCGGTCGAACAACATCTAATAGTTCAACTACTTGCTGATGCCAATCGCTTTTTAAATAGCTATAAAAAAAATCTGGCAATTGATCCTTAAGTTTAATTATCTCACTAAGTTCAGATATATCATCAATGGAAATTAATTCTAAAAATCTAGCTGGCTCATCCTCACAACGATAGGCAACACGTTTAATTTTCTTAGTGCCAACTTCATATTTCTGGTGTTTCCATGCATCCCATGCAACTTCAGATCGAGCTGGATCAACAATAATCTCATTACATACAACTAATTTGCTTTCCATATATCCTCCGATATTAATTAGTAACGATCACCTTTTGCTTGGTATTTTGAGCTAAGGTCTGACAACAAATTGAATTCTTTTTTGGTTAATTTAATACTTTCAGCTGAAATATTTTCGCTCAAATATTTCAATTGCTTTGTACCTGGTATTGGAACAGCGCCGGTCTCGTGAACCCAAGCTAATGATAACTGAGCTAACGTGCATTGTTTTTTGTTAGCCAACTTCTCCATTTCTTCCACTAGCTGTAAGTTAGTAGGAAGATTATCATTACTAAATCTTGGTAGGTTTTTCCTAAAATCATTGTCTTCAAACTGATTTTTATTTCGAATTAATCCACTAAGCAGTCCTCGACAAATTGGACTATATGCTACGAAGGTAATCCCAAGATTAGAACATGTCTTAAACACATCGTTTTTTTCAACATCTCGCGTCATAAGCGAGTATTCTGTTTGCAATGCACTAATGCCATGCTCACCCTTCGTAAACTCCAGCAGATAATCATGAGCCATCACCAAGTACTCTGCGCTGATTTCGGACAGCCCTAAAGATCGTATTTTTTGTTTATCAATTAACTCGGCCATTTTTTTCATTGCTAAGCGTATTGATTGTTTATCCTCAACCACCCGATGAATATAATAAAGGTCGATGTATGTATTGAGACGGTCCAAGCTTTCAGAACAACACTTTTCAATATATTCAGGTGTATTGTTCCATGTACGCATTTTTGGATTAATTCTATCACGGTAAATACCACACTTTGTCGAAATTACTAATGATTCTCGAAACTCAACATCTGTAATTGCTCTACCAAGCAGGATTTCGTTTTCTCCATAGCCATACATATCAGCAGTATCAAAGAAATTGACACCTTTCTCTATAGCCTTGTGAATTACAGATATTGAATTTTCATCGTTTGTAGCACCGTAGAATTCAGACATTCCCATGCAACCCAATCCTTGCCGAGAAATCTGGATATTAGTATTTCCAAGATATATGCTTTTCATATGTATTTCCTATGAAGTTAATGTACTTCTATAACTTTCCAGTGCTTTTTACGAGCAACTTTCATTAAACTGTCACAACCTTCTACAGCCACAGGATTTTGACAGATTTCCATAAAATCAAGGTCTGATATATGATCACCGTATGCATAACTAGCAAGATCGTAATCTTCAAACTGACTAAGAAATTTTTTAACACGATCTTTTTTGTATTGGCCAATAGATCTAAGTTTTAATTGCCCGGTTACTTTTCCATCAAGTGTTTCCAACTCGGTACAAAGTATGTCATCCACACCAAGGTAATTGGCTATCGGTTCCAAGCAAGGACGAAATGAACCGGACACAAGTACAACTTTATGACCTTTTTCTAAGTGCTGATTTAATGCTTCTATAACTGGCTTAATAAAAAAGCCTTCATTTCTAGACATTTTCTCAAACCAATATTTTCCCAATTCAAAAAGGTTAAAATAATCTTCTCCCGCATAGCTCTGGTAATACAGTTCGTTTATTACATCGCGCTTAACACCTTTTTGAAATAGGGTCTTAACTTCTTCGATTTTAGATGTATACCTTTCTAAATGGTCATCTTCAAAATTTAATTTGTAGAATTCGAAAAGAAAGCTAAACATGCTTTTATCTTGGATAATGGTTTCATCGACATCAAAAAAAGCGATTGTTTGACTAAGCATTGAATTTACGATTCTCTGCTATTGAAGGCCCAGCTTCGCGTAGCGTATTAACTTGATTTTCTATTGCCACACGCGCCAATTCCGACTCCCTATGTTGGATAAATGTTTCTTGGTATGCCGTAAATTGAATTGATATCTGCGTAACCAGCTGGCCATTCTGATGAAACCGTGATATGCCTGTTCCTTTAATGGTTCCATTTTTATTTTTAGAGTAGTCGCATATCTCGTAGTCGAGCTGGCATTCAACTGGAAATACAAATTGTTTAAATGCTACGTGTATCTCATTTAGTACAAAGTAAGATTTATATTTGTATTTGTCGTCTAGCAGAAACTCTTCACTTACTGACAGCATCATTTGCCTAGCTGCTTCAATTAAAGCCATTCCTTGTATATGCTGTCCTGTCATGTGGTCGCTTAGTTCAGCCGAACCATCTTGAATATAGAATTTGCTACAGTAATTATTCTCATTTTTACGAACTGGAGCAGAAATCATGATGTTATCTTTATTATGCTTATGCACTCTTGATTGATTTTCATCACATGCAAGGTCCTGAATATCATTAGGAATCAAAAGATTTAAGCTTCTGCTTTTTTGGTTTACTATTTCTTGAATATCGAGAAATTCACTAGAGCTAACACCCTGACCCAAATGTATGTCATAACTGCCAATAAAGTCCTGCTGAGCCATATCTTTAAGCTCATTCACAGTAATTACATGAAAATTAGACTGTGCGAATGCTTTAAACCTGTTCCCGACTATAATCAATGTATCTCTATTCAATGTATCTCTATTCATGATGGTAATGCCTTGTGAATAAACTAATTAGGCTGACTAATTTGCCTTTAGTCCAGTTTTCTTGTTAAGCATGTGCTACAGAATATAGTCAAAAAACCTTTGGAAAACTGCAAGATTTGGCAGTTTTCAAACTGGTACATGCCCGCAAACCCTACACAGAAAATAAAAGACTTACGCACTCCATTTGCGGCTTCAAGGGGAAGAATTTCCTCTCGTTTAATGTCCCCCGGGAAAGCCGTAGATATAATTGTGTTCCTATGGCAAGCAGCCAAGAACATCGTCCTTAATGCAGACTAAGAAACTATGGCGAGAACAAAAGTAGAAACCGGTAAGGTGGTTATATAAAAATTCGTGATTAGTTAAAATAGGGCTTCGTTGCAGAGTTTCGGCTGCTTCCATATATTGCAGGTTTATATTATCTTCAGAAAGTGCTTGTTGAGAAAACAAAATTAATAAAAGTGTAGTTATTGTACCAATTAAATTTTTTAGTTTCATGGTAATTTCCTTTTATTGGTCAAATTATATTTGATATCCTTAAAGGCTAATGAAAGCTAACTAGCATTTATGTTATATCTTATTGTTGTGCAGAAATCAACGGTGTCCGGTTAAAAATCACGTATACTTCAGAAGCATTGGCATCAGCTGGCGTTCATAGAGCTTGAGTTATAACCGAATCTGGTGTTTAAGTGTTTGAAAAAAGCAGCGTATCTGGTTGATTTGTTGTCGCCAAACAATGAAACCAATCAGGAATACGACGCTATGGATAAGAATACCGTTGTTGAGTTTACAGGTCGACAGGAATTAGCTGACCCACTGACAGAGGTTCTGTCGCAAACATCTCGTTTACCAGAAATACACCTATGGCCTGGACGCAATTATTCTGCGAGCGCCATGAATTGTTGATAGGTCGGGATACCCTCTTGGTTCAGCTGCCCTTTGCGAATCAAATGGGCAGTTTCGATACCATCAATTGTGGCCTGAGCTGAACGAAACGCCTTAAAACCCATCATTGGCTTGGTTATCCGTTTAATGAATCGGTGATCTTGTTCAATGATATTGTTCAGGTATTTGACTTGCAGGATATCAATGAGCAAGAACCAGAAGCTGAAGAGGAACAGACAAAAATTTATGTTTTTCAGTCTTGCTAGGTTTGCTCCGTTTTTATGGTTCTGTTGCAAAGATTGTGAGTTATAACCGAATCTGGTGTTTAAGTGTTTGAAAGAAAGCAGCGTATCTGGTTGATTTGTTGTCGCCAAACAATGAAACCAATCAGGAATACGCCGCTATGAATAAGAATACCGTTGTTGAGTTTACAGGTCGACAGGAAACCGCAGACCCGCTGACTGAATTGCTGCGCCGGGGCGCACGGGAGCTTCTACAACAGGCGATAGAGGCCGAGCTGTCCACTTTCATGGAGGGGTTTAAGAATCGCCGCCTGGACGATGACCGTGCTGCCGTTGTTCGCAATGGCCACTTGCCTGAGCGCGACATACAGACCGGGATTGGCCCCGTAAAGGTGAAGGTACCGAAGACCCGCAGCAAGGATGGAGAGCCGGTAACCTTCCGCTCAGCCCTGGTACCGCCGTATGTGCGCAAGGCCCGCTCGTTGGAGGCGGCGCTGCCGTGGTCATACCTGAAGGGCGTTTCAACCGGCGAGATGGAAGAGGCCTATCCAGAGACGCGCCAGCAGCGTTGCTGGGTACACAAGACGGCCAACGTTCTCAACAAGTTGCCAAAAGCGGGCCAACCTAAAGCCAAGCGCTTCCTGTACGACATTTGGCAAGCTGAGACAAGGGCCGATGCGGAGAAGGTGTTCGACACGTTTATCGAGACGTACGAAGCCAAATATCCGAAAGTTGTCGAGTGTTTGCTAAAGGATCACGAAGAGCTGATGAGCTTCTACGACTTCCCGGCAAAACACTGGCAGAGCATCCGGACAACGAACCCGATCGAGTCGACGTTCGGGACAATACGACACCGGACCAAGCGCTCGAAAGGCTGTCTGTCGAGAGAAGGAATGCTACACATGGTGTTCAAGCTGGGAATGTGTGCAGAAGAAAAGTGGAGAAAGCTCCGGGGCTTTGACTACCTTGCCAAGGTCATCACCGGAGTGAAGTTCAAGGATGGAGAAGAGGTATCAACCGTTGACCAAAGCGCTGCATGATCAAGCCTGTTGAACACCAGAATTGACAATAACTCAAAGTGGCACACTGCAAGCTGTATACAACAAAGACGCCAATCACTGCAGCAGACCTTCTGAATGACCGTGTGCTGCCATTCTACGCTTCGCATGAGCTACCTGTGCTGCGCATCCTGACTGATCGTGGCACCGAGTACTGTGGCAAGCTGGAGCAGCATGATTATCAGCTGTATCTAAGTGTGAATGAGATTGAACATACGAAGACGAAAGCCCGGCATCCACAAACGAATGGTATCTGTGAGCGATTTCACAAGACTATTCTGCAGGAGTTTTATCAGCCGTCACTACGACGCAAGATTTATGGCTCGCTGGAGGATCTGCAGATGGATCTAGACGAATGGCTCAATTATTACAATAATGAACGAACCCACCAAGGCAGGAAGTGCTGTGGCCGTAGGCCAGTACAAACGCTTGAAGATGGCAAAAAGATCTGGATGGAAAAGTTCGTGAACTGAACCTGACCTGACAGAGCACCGTCAGAAAAACCGGTAACTGTCAGATTAAGTCTGAACTACTACATTTTATTCTTCTTGATGCTCTGCAAATCTTTGTCGGCGCGAATCATTAACGACTCACCTTCTTTTAGCGGCTTCTTTGAAGTCCCTATGTTTCTCATGTGGTTCCATACCAGTTCATCTGGGTTCAGGTCTGGCGCATATGGGGGCAAGAATACGATCTCAAGCCTTCCATCTTGTGATTCGACATAGTCAAGAACTTTCTTCGATTTGTGTACTGGGTGGCCATCTACAATGAGGATCACCGGACGTCTTTGGCTTCTTTGGAAATCTTTGAAGCACTCCACACACTTATCTGCCGTGAATTTTCCACTGTAAATGTGGTACCAAAATCCACCTTTATTTGATAACGCAGAGATCGCATTAATCGATTGCCTTTGTCCGCTGGTTTTTACTATCGGAGTCTTCCCTCTTTCTCCCCACGTCCTTTGCAGCGGGTCGTCAGACCGGATGCTTGCCTCATCCAGCCAGAATATCTCTGCGCCAGTCTTTTTCGCATATTCCTTGACCTTGGGGTAGACATCCTTCACCCACTTTTTAACTGCCTCTTCATCCCGCTCGTAGGCTCTGCGCAACGGCTTTTGTGGAGTTAAACCCAACCGATACAGAAGCTCACCGACGCTGGTTATACTAAGTTCAATACCAAATTTCTCTCGAATCAGATCTGACACGATTTGGCGTGTCCACAACCCAAAGTCAAAACCGTATTGCCTCGGATCACCACCAATAACCCATCGTTTGACTTCTTGCTCCTCAATAGGTGACAACTTTCTGCCGCGCCCAGGCCTTGCTTTGGGAGCCAAAGCGTCGATGCCTTTTTCCCGTGCAGTTTTCAACCATGAGAAAATGGTTCTACCACCCAGCCCTAAGCTACGAGTAACCTCCGCCGCCGACTCACCATCAAACACCCGCTGCACGGCTATTTTTCGTATGAGATGCTGTTCTTCTGTGCTAAGTTTTCTGGCGTCATATTTCATGCGCGCCATGATATCATAATGTATTGATTATTTCCGCTCCGCTAGTAACTCCCTACCATGCGATACGACCGAAATATGCACAGCGCTACCTGGCGGAGTTCCAATATCGTTTTAACCGCAGGTTCGACCTGTGTGCACTTATTCCCCGGCTTGTCTACGTTTCTCTCCGGACGCCGCCAATGCCGGAAAGATTACTGAAGCTCGGCTTAGCTTAGATGGTAATTAGGAAATATGAAGTTTTGGTTAAAATTTTTCAGTAATACAAGTGAAAAATGCTCTGGCTGACAGGCAAGTAAATCATTCGGAATGGAAAGCAGAAAAATCAACCGTTGAGTTGAAAAATACGTAAACACACACATGTTACAGATTGCTTACAGAGGCGCTTTAAAGCATTAAATCAGTGCCATTTTTTTAATGGGGTAAAACACCGGCCAGCTGCCTGAAAATCCACTAACCCGGATATTGGAAAGACAGTGCAAACAGAGCGCAAGGTAAAATTCAAGAGTGCTGAGGCAGGCCAACGGGATAGTGGAGATGCCGTAAAACCGACAACCACGATGTAGTTTTTGGAGCCAAAAGGTGCCCTCTTGTCCGGTGGTTATGGGATTGCCTCCAGGCTAGAGGGCACAGCTTGGTGGGCGCAGGCAGGGAGCCCGAATCGATGATTTCGCTGTTGAGCCTGGTTGGCAGTTTGCGAGCATCTTTACTACTGATGCCCGCTCTAATTACTTTAAATTGTAAGCGATTTTACCAAGCAGTGAGTGAAGACTCTATTTGAGGCATTCAAGTTGGGTCGTTGGTGTCCGGGCCATAGGTACGTTTCAATCATAGGGAAAATTTGCGACAGAAGCTCTGCAAGACCGGTGAACTTTGCGACAGAACCGGAGAATGTCCACTCAGGGTTCCCGAAAGGCTGACAATCTTTGTAATAGAATCGTAATTATTTTGAAAAAAAAATAGATTAGCCTAACCAATATTCTCTAGGTAATTTTTCAAATATTAAGATGAAAAACATGCAGCTATCCCTCAGTGCCTTAGCCTCCCCAAAAAGCTTCCAAAGCTTATTTGAACCCATCGATGCATTCTTTAAAAGAAATTTTGCAACCCTAAGCTTTGCATAAAATGTTTATGCAGTTGTATTAGTTAAAGTATGAAACTTAAGGATTATAAACTTGAAACAATTAATGATTAAATACAGTAGCTTTATTCTTCTTCTTTCTATAGAAATTGTAGCTCAGGAGAATTGCCTTAAAGATAACGAAGACTATATAACGCTAATTAACTGGAATGCTTGGGAATTAGGGCAATATAATAATTATCCTTACTATGAGGTAAGGAAGAGGTTGTTGGATTTAAATCCTGATATTTTGACAATTCAAGAAGTTAAAAGATGTGGGTTTGGCTTTTACTCTTTGTTGAGAGATGATATCGACTTCAACGACGAGAACATGTGGTGTGCAGAAAAATATGCATATCCAGGGAAAGGAAATGGAGCGGCTGGATCATATGGTATTGGTATCGCCAGTAAATATCCAACTCTCAAAAGTAAAATAATAAAAGAGATAAATGGTAGAACAGTTTTGGGCGTTAAATATGAAGTACATAACACGCCTGTTTGGATTTGGTCCGCCCACGCTGCATTCGTGAAGGGGCCTAGCGACACCACACGTTTAGAAGACTTTCACGCAATTAACGAAATAATAAATTTACATAATACAAATTCAGAGCCTGTGATTCTATCAGGAGACTTTAATGCTGATAGAGACAGACCTTGGGGAGAAAATGACCCGGAAAGAGGAGAAATGGCAGTATTCTGGGATAACGGATTTAAAGACGTCTGGCGTGAAGTGTACCCAGATATTGAGACTAAACCGGGATATACCTATTACAACATAAGCCGTATTGACTATATACTAACAAAGAATTTACCTAAAAACTGGAGTATATCTGATATTAGAGTGCTGGATAACATCTGGTGCGATATTGGAGTTGATAACAGAAGTAAAGATATAAATTGTGATAAAGAAGAATCTGTAGACCATAATCCTATTTATTTAAAAATCAAAGTATTGGAGGATAGTTATGACTATGCCTTCCCTGATGGTATAAGAAACTACAAGGCTGGAACTAAAGTTTTATCTAAAGACGGCAACGTATATCAATGCCGTAGTTTTCCGTATTCTGGATATTGCAAACAATGGAATATTGGCGCCAATCAATACGAACCAGGTAAAGGTATACATTGGCATATGGCGTGGGAAAAAATTGACCCCTGAATTCACATATCAGCCAGAGCTCAGGAGAGTGTAAATTAAATTGTGTAACTGCTCATGCCTCCGTACTCTGAATCGGAGAATACCATGAGCAAAACCATGAATAATCAGGATTTCGAACAGCAGCGAA
>NZ_JAVAMR010000062.1:0-15708 GCF_030731025.1 Microbulbifer sp. 2205BS26-8
ACTGACAGGCTGATTAGTGTAGACAGGCCCTAGGGACATTAAAATATCGGACCCTGAGAGCTTTACTACCTATTCCCGTCCCCCCGCATTGAACTTTACCGCAAGGACTACCAGCGGGAGATAAGCAATCAGTATACCGAGTAAACCATCGAGCTTTCCCAATCCGACCGACAATGCAAGTGGCAGTAGCCAAAGCATATTGATCCCCAATACTACCAAAGTTACCGGTAAGTGCTTGCCAAACTGGCGCGAGGCGTACTGATAGGCATGGCTACGGTGCGCCTCATAGACCTTGCTACCATGGATTAAGCGACGCATCATCGTCCAGGTAGCATCGACCATAAACACCCCGAGCAGAATCAACCAACTCCACATCAATTGCGGTGCCACCCAAGTGGCTTGCAGGGACAGAACCCCTAGAGTAATGCCAAGAAAACCGCTGCCCGCATCTCCCATAAATACTCGTGCAGGCGGAAAGTTCCAAAACAGAAACCCTGTTACCGCAGCCGCTAATAGTACCAACACGATGTAAGCCGTGGTTTGTGAGGAGCCCGAGAGGTCCGGTATCGCGTATAGCAGAGCCCCACCCAAGCACACACAAATAGCTTCGATACTGGCGATGCCATCAATGCCATCCATGAAATTATAGAGATTCAGCAGCCACACCAGATAGAGCGCTGCTAGCACATGACCAAGCCAACCCAGGTCTAGTGCCATTCCTAACAAATTCAGTGGCGGCAGCCCTCCCAGCCAGAACAAAGCCCAAATGGCTGCTGTAAAGTGCCCCAATAACCGCCAAGGTGCCGGTATGTGGCCGTGGTCATCCAGAAAACCAATCACAGCTACTCCAGCCCCCGACCCCAACAGCGCCCACATCACCACCCATGGCAGCATATTAGTTAAGGCCAAAACCGGTAAAGCCGTCAGAAAGGACAGCACGATGGCTACCCCACCACCGCGGGGTGTTGGGACCGAATGCGAGCTGCGCATGTTAGGGATGTCTATAAGATCTTGAGCTAAAGCATAATGACGCAACACACCAGTTGCGAAGAACGAAATGCCCACCACAATAGGCAACAATAACCAAATAATCATTTAGTAAAACATTCCAAGGCGTGAGTGGAGGAACAATAAAAAAGCGCTTATTTTGGCGGAAACTAAGTAACTTCGAATTTCATCAGTCATGAACACCTCACTAAATTTTATGCAACACACTTCACATATAATCGACCGATTTCTTCTAGCGCTTCAACAGTATTTTTCCTAGGCCGCCAACCGAGGATATTTCTGGCTTTAGATGAGTCTATTTGCAAAGAACAACAAAGCTGTATATATAGGGACTTCTTTTTAAACAGCTCCGCACCAAACTTGAGCAAAAGATCAGGTACAGGGAGGATAGGCATTTTTTTATTCATACCACGTGCAAGGGCCGCCACGATTTCCATGCTCGAGATATCTTCACCATCTGACACAAGGAAAAGTTGGCCTGCAGCTAGCGGGTGCTCAATACATAAAGTAATAAAACTGACTAAATTTTCAAGCGATACAACACTGCGGCGATTGTTAATACAACCAAGTGGCATAGGCACCCCTAAAGCTACAAGCCGAATCAAACGGCCAAAATTACCAGGCGCATCAACTCCGTAAACCAGCGGTGGACGAATGATGACCAACTCCGTTTGCGTGCCTGTCAGCAATCGATTAAGCTCAGTCTCTGCTTCTGATTTTGATACAGCATAAGCTGTATGAGGATTCTCTTCACATTGTTCATCAAATGGTTTTGTGGAAGTCTCTAATCCGTTCACGCCGATAGAGCTGATAAAGATAAAGCGACGCACACCCTGCCTGACAGCTTGCCGAGCCAGGTTCAATGTACCTTCAACATTTATCTTGCGGAATTCACATAATGGATCCATTGCTTTATCATTCATTACATGCACGCGAGCCGCTGTATGAACCACAACCTCGGTTTCCTCCAGGGCCAAAGTCCAATCAGTATCCGAAAGCAAGCCCTCCACCCGGACATCAGGAACTCCTAGATACACCTTTCTCGAAGAATGTCTAAGTGCTGCTATCACCTGAAATCCGGATTCTGCGAGACTCCTCAGTAAACTAGAGCCGACAAAGCCCGATGCTCCGGTCACCATGACTTTCTTCATTGTGTTCTCTTTGAGCAAACTGGCATAGGTACCTAAACATCTGAACAGCTCCAACAAAGTGAGCCGGTTGTGGTGGCATACTGAATTTAGCCACCTAGCTTTGAGCGATAATATCACGCCCAGCGAAGATTGGGTGAAAAAATAACCACTGCAAGAAGATGGATTAGTACAGTATTCAAGCTGGAGGTGGCGCAGTTAGTTGTTGATCAAGGGAAGGTGGTAAAAGTCACCTGAGGAACTATGGGAGTCTGCAACTCTACCATGGAGTCACGGATGCAGATAATTTGAGAGGTCAGCTGGAAAGTATAACGTTCATTTCAGACCAGCGAAGCGAGTACACCAGCCTGGAATTCCGGCAGTTCCCTTGGCACTATCGAATGAAACAGAGTCTGGGTCTCCATGGGAACTACTGAACAATGCGGAGGCTGATAGCATCTTCTAAAGCTTAAAAACGAAGTGGGTTCCAGAGGTTAACTACCAAAGTTTTTGGCAACCACGCGGGACATCAATAATTATATTATTGGTTACTATAGCCAAATGCAGCTATATCAACACGACAATAGTTTACCGTCGAAATTGGCAGAAGAGAATATTGAAATACTATAAAACAGCGGCCCAAAATACTTGACCTTTACAATAAACGACTATACGAGAGTTTTGGACACTATCTAAAGCACTGTCCAATTTCATCTTCTGAAGCAACAGTTTCAAATAAACAAAAATTTCTATACTTAGTGTCAAGTACCAAGCTGACTTACAGTAACAAAATAACCTTTTGATTACTATCAACCTAACGATTAATGAAAACTAATTCTCGACATTAGTTTCCGTTCAACATAGGCATCTTTCAATCGACAATATATAGCCTCGCCCAACAACTGAGATTGAGCGGATTCGAGGACCTTGGGTATAAATCTATCTAGAATGAGTGGTTGTGAACATAATTTCTTACACGATTTTACCATAGTCTTTGATGGCGAGAGATAATTCCAAAAGCCTACTAAACTTGCACTGATTCCGAGGCTTGAACGTAGCATCCATGGACTACGTGGTCATTAACGATGCCTTTCAAGCCTAGTGCCGGATCAAGCCAGAGCTGCGGCTAGCCTCAAACAGGAACCAGGCCCGCCTTTCCGCCTGATCAATGAATTCCTCCAGCAGGCTGCTCGTTCCAACATCGTGGTGCCCATCACAGAGTGCATGCACCTCACGCATACGGGCAATCATTGCCTGATTGTCCTCGCGCAGCTCCGCCAACATGTCCTGCGGGTCCACATACTCCGCATCGTTCTCAGAGGCGCGCTGTAGTTTGGCGATATGGCCGATGGAATGCAGCGTGGTGCCACCCAGCTTGCGCACCCGCTCGGCCAGTACGTCGGTTATACCCAGAATCTCTTCCGCTTGTTCATCAAACAGCAGGTGATAGTCACGAAAGTGCGGGCCGCTGACATGCCAGTGAAAATTCTTGGTTTTCATAAACAGCCCGAAGGTATCCGCCAGCAGCATATTCACCGAGCCGGTAATGTCTTCGCGCGCCCGCTCACCCAAATCAGTCGGAGTATTGAGCCGCGCGTGTTCTTTGCTATGCAAGGTTTCTCTTGCCGTCTTTCTCATGACCAACCTCGTTACAATAGCGGCAGAAAAGAGATAGGTGGGAAAAATTCACGCCACCTAGGCTCAATACTAGACAGCAGTAGCATGACTTGCCATTCAGCAATTACTGGCGGCACACAAGGTCAAATAGGGCCTTTTCTTCACTGGGATCCTCCATTCGCCCCTGCGGCGCAATCATAACAATCCAAGACAATCGGGCTATACCACCGGTTCCGGTGCTGTTTGGTAAATGTCACGAAAAATATGGCTTTGGCCAGAATCGTCGCCCCCAGTCATGGGGGGCTTGCCGGCGGCCATCTGTCGTGCATAGCATCACTAGCCACGAGCGGATCATCCACCAGAAGTCCCAGGGCGATGGTCAGAATGGTAATTGAAACCTGCTGAATATCGATGCCTAAAAGGTGAATAAAACCGAAGATCATCACCAGGGTCGTAGGGGTACAAACCATCAACAACACTGCTGTCCACCAGTCCGAGAAACCAATAAATACAACAATCACAGCAGCACCGGCGAATATTCATACTGCGTAGCCGCCCTTGAACAACGAATACCTCTATCCCAACAACGGCACAGGCTCGCCACCGTGCAAAAATATTTAAGACCCAGTAAGTAGATGTGCTGCAAGTCCATCACCAAGCGGTTGCGCTCAATCTCACGCCAACCTGTTATTTCACCATGCTATTCCCGTTTGCTATAGCCTTTTATTGTTTTATTAAAACCAGTTTGGGGAAGCACAACCTGGGGATTACTGTTTCTGCTACTGGCACACTACGCCTCTGCAACCTCCCTCTTTAACGCGAGACTCATCCTTAAACATTCGCCAAACGCCAATATGAGGTTTCACCTGCCGTTGTCCTTTGGCTAGGCTAATAATTGGCGGCGATCAAATCCGTACTATGTTGGTTTCCCGGGCAATTTTATGTCGGCGAAGTTCCTACCAGTTGCAGCATTTACTGTATGTCTTATCGTCGTGGCGGGAGCGCTCAGCCTGGTATTCTATTTTGACCTGGATGAACAACTGATAGCGCTGCTCCAGTGGCTCAACGACCGCGGCTGGCAAACAAGCCTGCTGTTTATCCTGATTGTGGCAGCGGCGGTGATCCTGCTGCTGCCCGGTGTCATCTTTACCATGGGTGCCGGATTTGTTTTCGGGGTCCCCAAAGGCTCCCTCCTGGTAATCGCCGGCACTGTACTCGGCGCCACTATCGCCTTCCTCAATGCTCGCTATCTCTTTGGTGAAAGGCCATCACGCTGGGTCATGTCCCATATCAAACCGGCAACCATCGGCGAGATCATCCGTCGCGAAGGATGGCAGATGGTGATGCTGACGCGCCTGGTGCCACTGTTTCCCTTCAAACTCTCCAATTACTTTTTTGGGTTGACGCCCCTAAAGCTGCGGGACTTTGTACTGGGAAACACGCTGGGCATCATCCCCCTCACCGTTCACAACGTCTATGTCGGCTCCATAGCCGCAGACCTGACCTCTCTGGGCAAGGTAGAAGAGCGCACACCCATTCAGTGGACCCTATATATCGCGGGCTTTGTTCTGGCGGTAGTGGCCCTGATCAGCCTCACCCGTATGGCGCGCCGCGCCCTCAGACAAATCGTTCGAGAAGAGGATTTATAATGCCCTGGATGAAATGGCTGCCATGGCGCTTCTTCGTACGCCGATTCGCCACAGCCCATGGTTTCCTGGACCCTTTGACATTGATGGCGCATCTTCAGCGCTTTGCCGAGCCCTCAGAAGTGAGCGAACCTATTGAGCTGCTGCGGGCCGGAGCGGTATTTCACGCACGTGCATTGATTAACAGTAAAGTAATCCAGCACAATCTGGACTGGGTCTGGCCCTACTGGATCCAGCGCCAATTTAATCCCCGGGATAAGT
This sequence comes from Microbulbifer sp. 2205BS26-8, assembly GCF_030731025.1. Classification (NCBI taxonomy): domain Bacteria; kingdom Pseudomonadati; phylum Pseudomonadota; class Gammaproteobacteria; order Cellvibrionales; family Microbulbiferaceae; genus Microbulbifer; species Microbulbifer sp. 2205BS26-8. The sequence goes on from NZ_JAVAMR010000062.1 coordinate 5,660, forward strand.
CCTTTATACCCCGCGCCTTCTCCATCACCCATTGCAATCTCAGTCACCGCAACTGGACCGCTGTAGGGCTGCCGGACTGCGAGGCACTGCCGATTGTAGATCCCCGCGGACTACTCACACCACACTACGATGGTTGGTCCGTTGATGCCTGGGTACTCAATGACGCCGGCGATACATTGACGCCCTCCACCCTTCCCTACTGCAAACAGCACCTGGATCTGGACAATATTGCCATAGTCACTGAAACCGCCCATAAAAACCTGAAACTCTGCAACCGCATACAGGTGAAAGCAGGGCCGAAAGGCCCCTGCTGCACCATGGCGCTCACCGCCAGCTGCAACGGCGGTGGCTGGCTAGTGGTGGTACTGCGCCCCTGCAATCCCGAGGGCGTCAGTTTTGTGCATAAGGTGCGCCTGGCGGGTAATGGCCGACACTGGTTGATTGAGGGCCGTCCCGCCGTTCAATTCGAACACCCTGCAGACAAGCACCTGGCGTCCGACTACCGCAGTGGCGATATTTTCCTGCACCTGAAAGATAAAAAAGGATGCATGCAGGGAGAATGTGACGTGGGCATGGCCACGGCAGCTGCCATGTTCCGCATTGAGCGGCACAAACCCTGCAAGTTGGAGGTCTCTATTCCCCTGGTCACCGAGACGCACAAAGACACAATTACCACAACCTGGCAGGAAAGTCTGGAAGGGCACTGCGCCCTTCAGGTGCCGGATAAGGATCATCAATTCCTCTACGATGCGGCAATCCGCACCCTGATCCTGCATTCTCCCAAGGATGTATACCCAGGTCCCTATACCTACAAACGCTTCTGGTTCCGAGATGCCACATTTATAATCCAATCGCTGTTGTTTGCCGGGCTGACGAAGCGGGCCGAGCGGGCCCTGGGCCAGTTTCCCAAGCGACAAAAGCGCGATGGTTTCTTTCACTCACAGGACGGCGAGTGGGATTCCAACGGCGAGGCCCTGTGGATTTTTAACCGCTACTGCCAACTGACCAACAAACCCCTCAAGCGGGCTTGGTATGAACCGGTGCTCAAGGGTGCAAAATGGATTATTGGCAAACGACTGCCACAGAATGACAGCCACTGCGCCGGTCTGCTTCCTGCGGGTTTCAGCGCTGAACACCTGGGTCCCAACGACTGTTATTACTGGGATGATTTTTGGGCTGTAGCCGGCTTGCAGGCAGCCGCTGCCATCTGCCTCCGGGAGGGAATCGACGAAAACGCCCACCACTTCAGCGCTGCAGCCAGTGCATTTCAGCGCACCATCAACAATAGCCTGGCCAGCGCTGAGCGCAGATTGGGGCGACCGGCAATGCCCGCCTCTCCCAACCGACGGCTGGACGCGGGTGCCATAGGCTCCATAGCCGCCGGTTATCCGCTGCAGCTCTACCCTCCAGATGATCCCCGCCTTACCGACCTGGCCGACTACCTGATTGACACCTGTTTTGTCAGCGGCGGTTTTTTTCAGGACATGATCCACTCGGGGATCAACGCCTACCTGACCCTGCACATTGCCCAACTCCTGTTGCGGGCCGGGGACCGGCGCTGCCTCGAGTTAATGGGAAATGTAGCGCGCCTTGCCTCTCCCACTGGCCAGTGGCCGGAGGCGATTCACCCCCTCTCTCTCGGCGGCTGTATGGGAGATGGGCAGCACGCCTGGGCCGCCGCCGAATGGATTGCGATGCAGCGAAACTGCTTTGTGCGGGAAGAGCAGGACACTCTGGTTTTAGGCGCAGGTCTGCCACCGGAATGGATCGGCGACACCACCACCAAAAAACCCATCCGCTTCGGCCCTGCACCCACTCGATTTGGCGTCATTACCTTGGAGATCCATCCCGGCATCAACCCGTCAATATCCTGGGAAGCTGACTGGTATGACAAGCCGCCAACGATTTGCGTCAACCCCCTCGACTACAGGCCCACACGGGTGACGGAAGGCTTGCAACACGTGGAGCTGAGTATCCAGTGAATATTGTCATGCTCACCAATACCTATTTGCCCCACGTCGGTGGCGTTGCGCATTCGATTGATGCCTTCAGCGCCGAGTACCGCAAGCGCGGCCATGAGGTTCTGGTGGTTGCGCCGGAATTTCCGAAAAAGATACCTGATGAGCAACATGTCCTGCGGATTCACGCCATCCAGAATTTCAACGGCAGTGACTTTTCTGTCGCCCTGCCCTTTTCACCGGATCTGAGTGAGCGTCTGGATAGGTTCCAGCCGGATATAGTGCATGCCCACCACCCCTTTCTGCTCGGTATGACCGCATTGCGGGTAGCCCGGGAGCGGGAGCTGCCATTGGTGTTTACCCACCACACCTTGTATGAGCACTACACGCACTATGTTCCGGCCGACTCCCAAGTACTCAAGCGCTTTGTGATCGAGCTGGCCACCCGCTACGCCAATTTAGCCAATCTGGTGCTGGCACCCAGTTTGAGCATTGCCAAGCTGTTGCGGCAACGGGGTGTGCAAACACCCATTGCCGAAGTGCCTACCGGTGTGCAATTGGAAGAGTATGCCGATGGGGACGGCGGCAAAGTACGCCGACAACTAGATATCCCCGAGTCTGCATTTGTGGTGGGGCATCTCGGTCGTCTCGGGCAGGAAAAAAACCTGCACTTTTTGTGTCATGCCGTGGCTGAATTTCTGCAGGCCGAGAAAAACGCCCACTTCCTTTTCGTCGGCAGCGGCCCGCTGCAGGAAGAGCTGCAACAGATCTTTGTACGGCGAGGTCTCGCTGAACGCCTGCACATGCCTGGCACAGTGCTGGGCAATTGGCACCGGGATAGTTACAGCGCTATGGATACTTTTGTCTTTGCCTCCACCACCGAAACCCAGGGGCTCGTTCTATCCGAGGCCATGGCCACAGGCGTTCCAGTCATCGCTCTAGACGCCAATGGTACACGTGAGATAGTGCGCGATAGGATCAATGGCCGCTTAGTTACAAAGGAGGAAACCCACAGCTTTGTTCAGGCAATACTCTGGCTGCATCAGCTTCCCCAGGAGAGCCGCCACGCCCTGATACGCCAAGCCCGTAATACCGCACAAGATTTCTCCATGAAGGGCTGTGCCCAACGCGCCCTGGATCTCTATCAGCCCCTGCTGAAGTCCGGCTGGCCCATGGATGACTCCCTGTATGCCCAGTGGATGCGGTTGCGCAAGTTGATCGGTGCTCAGTGGGAAATCCTAGAGGGGCTGACGGGAGCCGCAGGCGCTGCCCTCAGCCAAACTCCCGAGTCATAACCGCGCAAATGTTAAGCCGAATCGGCCTCTCCCTCAGGCGCTGGCGCCGCCGTTTCAGCCGCAGTGAATTGATAGCGCACCTGCTCGGCCTGCCCAGCAGCAGACGGCAACCCCATGCCCCCGGGCTGATTCTTATCCAGATAGATGGCCTTGCCTATCCCGAGTTACGCAAAGCTTTGAGAGTGGGCCGCATGCCCTTTCTGAAACGGCTGATGCGCAGGGAACACTATCGCCTGCAACACCTGTACCCAGGTGTACCCTCAACAACACCCGCCGTACAGGCCGAGCTCTTTTACGGCGTGCGCCAGGCCGTACCCGCGTTTGGTTTTCTGGTTCACGAAACCCAGAAGCTCGGGCGTATGTACGACCCCGAAGTGGCAGCATTGGTGGAAGGCAGAATCAACACCCAACAGCGGGACCCGCTGTTGCGCGGCGGCAGTTGTTACCTGAGCCTGTTCCGCGCAGGCACACAGACCGGTGAAGCCCATTTCTGCCCAGCGGACCAGGGCTGGGGACCGGCATTGCGCAGTTCCAGCCCACTGACGGTTTGCATGCTGATATTAACCAATATCTGGAGTCTGTTTCGCACCGGCGCGCTGATTCTGCTCGAATTGATACTCTCACTGGTGGACTTCGTACGCGGCGTTATCCAAGGCCAGGACTTGCTGAGAGAGCTGATGTTTATTCCCACGCGGGTGGGCATCACGATTCTCACGCGGGAACTCTGTACTATGGGTGTGAAGGTCGATATTGCCCGCGGCCTGCCCATTATCTACGTCAACCTGCTGGGCTACGACGAGCAGTCCCACCGTCGCGGCCCGCGCTCGGCCTTCGCCCATTGGGTACTAAAAGGCATCGACGATGCCGTGGGGCGCATCTGGCGCGCGGCGCACGCAGCAGATCGCCGCCATTACGACGTATGGATCTTTTCGGATCATGGCCAGGAGCAGACGCAACCCTATGCAGAGCGTTACGGTCGCAGCCTGGGGGACGCCCTGTCGGAGGCCCTATCGGGCCTTTGTGAAACACTGGAAATCCCGCCGGGGCACGGCTCATGCGGCGTCCAACTGGAACGAAAGCGCCTGTTTGGCAGCGAATGGATGGATAAAGCCTGGGAGCCGGAAGACGCCACCCGAAAGGAGGGCAACCGGCCACTGGCACTGACGGCCCTCGGGCCACTGGCGATGCTCTACAATGTGGAACTCACCGGTGTCAGCCGGGCGCAGGTAGCCAGAACAATCGTTGAACAGGCCCATGTACCGCTGGTGCTCTATCGAGTCGACCCCAAGTCCCGTTCATCTCCAGTGCACGGCTGGTGGAAACACGGCCCCGTGCGCCTGCCGGAGGATGGCCGCAAGCTGATGGGGGATCAACACCCCTACCCCCATCAGGCGATCGCCGATATGACCAGCCTGTGCGGCCACCCGGATGCCGGTGATTTCATGATGTACGGTTGGTGTGCCGGGGAGCGGCAACCACTCACCTTTGCGATGGAAAACGGCAGTCATGGTGGTGCGGGACCCAACGAAACCCAGGCCTTTGCCCTAATGCCGGAGGATATCCAGCCACCAGATTCAAGCCTGGGATACTGGCGCCCGCAGGACCTGCGCTCCGCCGCCAGGGCCTACCTGCGCGGCGCTCGCCCGATGAAGGTGCACAAACACAGGCGACCACGTGAAGTCCTCAGGGTGATGACATACAACGTGCATGGCTGCCGCGGTGTGGACGGTACACTCTCACCCCAACGCATCGCCCGGGTGATCGCCCGTTACCGGCCGGATATTGTCGCCCTGCAGGAACTGGATGTCATGCGCAAGCGCAGTGGAGGATTGGACCAGGCAGAGCGGTTGGCGCGATTGCTGGCAATGGATATGCACTTCCAGCCGGCCATCAATCTCGAAGAAGAGCGTTACGGTGACGCCATCCTCACCCACCTGCCTGTCCGGCTCATAAAACGAGGGATATTGCCGGGCCCACCCAAGGGGAAAGGCCGCCTTTTTAACCTGGCATTCCATGAGCCCCGCGGCGCCGTCTGGGTGGAGATTGAGCATAATGGCAACAGGTTACAAATCATCAATACACACCTGGGACTTTCCCGTGCCGAGCGCTTGCGGCAGGTAGATGCTCTACTGGGGCCCGAATGGTTAAACAATCCACGCTGCAAAGGGGAGCGGATTTTACTGGGCGATTTCAATGCGCTGCCCAATTCCGCCGAATGCAAACGGCTGGGGAGCTACTTGCGCGATGCCCAGGAACAGGCCCCCCAGCACACCCCCACAGGGACATTTCTCAAAGTACGAATTGATCATTTATTCCTTAGCGCCGGGCTCTCGGTGAAGGAGGTGTGTATTCCCCGCACTGCTCTCACCCGCAGGGCCTCCGACCATCTTCCACTGATCGCCGATATCGAAGTGCCATGCAGATCGAGATGAAGCGGGCGCTCTTGAAAAAAGGCAGCCAACCCCCAACAATAAACGCAGAGGATTTGATGAATTCCCTACTATTAAAAGGGACTTGTCGGGCAAAACCATATGTATAGCCACGATTATTTATCCGGCAAACCAGCAGAACCCGGCGTGGGGAGAGGTCACTTCAAGTCGCCTTCAAGCCCTTAAGTGTCGACTACTCTGCCCACTAATCCAGCCGTTTCGAGGGCGCGAAGCAAACTGGCCATTGAATTTCTGGCAGAGTGCCAGGTCAACATAAGGGATTTCCCGACTTGATGGTCCCTATCGCGAGCGATATGATTCCGTTATCTATTCATAGCAGGAGCCGCTAAATGCAACCGCAAACTTACTCACAAACCCGCGCACAGGTGCGTTCGGAATCGACAAAGGTATTGCGCAATACCTATGCCCTGTTGGCTATGACTGTCCTTTTCAGTGCCGCTACCGCCGGAGTTGCCATGGCCCTGGACATGGGGCGCGGCGCCGGCCTTATCTGTTCCCTGGCGGCACTGGCCCTGATCTGGTTTGTACTACCGCGCACTGCCAACTCCAGCGCTGGCATTGGTGTTGTCTTTGCTTTTACCGGTTTGCTGGGCGCTTCTATCGGCCCACTGCTCAACCATTATCTGGGCCTTGCTGGCGGTGGCCAGATTGTTATGCAGGCCCTGGGAACCACTGCACTGATCTTCTTTGCCCTGTCCGCCTACGTACTGACTACCCGCAAGGATTTCAGTTTTATGGGCGGCTTCCTGTTTGTCGGTCTGATTGCCGTACTGGTTTGCGCTCTGGGCATGTTAATCGCCGGTTTCTTCGGTGTTTACCTACCCCTGGCTAGTGTTGTCCTGAGTGGTGTTATCGCGTTGTTGTTCTCAGGTTTTATCCTCTACGACACCAGCCGCATTATTCACGGAGGGGAAACAAACTACCTGATGGCGACTACAGCCCTGTACCTGGATATCCTGAATCTGTTCACAGCCCTGCTGCATCTTATCGGATTTGCCTCCGACGACTGACAGGCAGCCGCTGTTGTGTTATTGACAGTGCCCCGCAACGCGGGGCACTTACTGTATGGCCCCCCATGAAATTTTCCCTGGCAGTCTACTCTGCGCCCCACAGCTCCCAGTCCGCATCCAGCGCCCTGCGGTTTGCCAGGGTACTGTTGACACAGGGACACGAAATTTACCGGGTATTCTTCTATTGTGACGGTGTGCAAAACGGCAACACCCTCCCTGCTCCCCCCCAAGACGAAACGAACTTGATCGAACAGTGGCAGGATCTGCAGCGCCGACACCACCTGGACTTGGTGATTTGTATCGCCGCGGCACAGAGACGCGGTGTACTCAGTACACGGGAGGCAAAACGCCTGGAAAAACCTGCTGCGAACCTGGCCAATGGTTTTGAACTGGCTGGTCTCGGCCAATTGGTGGACGCCATTGCGTATTCCGAACGTCTGGTCACCTTTGGGGGGTGATCATGAACCAAAGCACAATCGCCCTGTTGCGGACCCCCCCCTACGGCAGCACCATTGCCCGAGAGGGCCTCGAAGCCGTATTGGCATCTGCGGCTATGGAACAGGAAATCGACCTGCTTTTTCTTGGGGACGGTATTTTCCAGTTACTGGATCACCAGTCACCAATGGAGATCGGGCAAAAAAGCCTGCGCCGTAACCTGCTCGCACTGCCTGTGTTCGGGATTGAGCAGATTTTTGTCTGTCACAAAAGCCTCAGAGATCGAACAATTGCCCCTGATCAGGTGCAAATTCCCGGTGTCGAAGTGAAGGCAATCCGGCAGCCAGGTGCCCTTATCGCCGCCTACCAATGTGTTTTGAGCTTTTAGGATGACCTTGCATATTGTTAACAAATCGCCATTTAGCTCCAATGCGCTACAGGATTGCCTGGAGAACTTTGCCCAGGGGGATGTCTTGCTCCTGATCGAGGATGGCGTTTATGCCCTGCAGGGTGACTTTTTTCAGACCATCCCTGACGCACGAGTTTACTGTCTGGAAGCCGATACAACCGCGCGCGCCCAAAACGCCATGTCGACAAAAACCAACGTGGAGGTGATTGACGATGTCCGCTGGGTACAACTCTGCACGGAGCACAATCCCATCGTCAGCTGGTTTCGTTGACACTGCTATGCGTAATCTGCAAGTGGAAGGCCGTCAAATCCCCCTGGATAAGGAGGGTTATCTACGTGAAATGAGTGACTGGAACCCCTCGGTTGCAGTGCAACTGGCACAGGCGGAGGGCATCGTACTGACGGAGGCCCACTGGGAAGTGATCACACTGCTGCAGGACTTTTATCACCGGTTTGAACTGTCCCCCGCAATGCGACCGCTGGTTCAGTATATTCGCCAGCACCTGGGCACAGACAAGGGCCGCAGTATCTATCTGATGCAGCTGTTTCCGCCCAGCCCGGCCAAGATCGCCAGTAAAATTGCCGGGCTCCCGAAACCCACCAACTGCCTGTAGCCACCGTTAGAAATGTAAAATAACCTCTCGCTCCCCGTGTTTGTGGCGGTGTTCCCAAAGGTAGATACCCTGCCAGGTCCCCAACATCAAACGGCCGCTCTGAACAGGAATAGACAAACTCGTCGCAGTCAGTGCCGATTTGATATGGGCTGGCATATCGTCTGGGCCCTCCAGGGTATGGGTATAGAGACCATCGCGCTCGGGCACCAACCGGTTGAGCCAAGCCTCCAAATCCCTGCGCGCGCTGGGATCGGCATTTTCCTGAATCAACAGACTCGCTGAAGTGTGCTGAATAAACAGGGTACAGAGTCCCTCGTCCACTTCCTGCAGGGCAGACCAGGCCGCTACCTGCCGGGTAAACTCATACAGCCCCTGACCATGTACTCTGACCACAATCTTACCTATTGCCATACAGATTCCTTTATAATTCACACCCACCCTGTCATTGTGGCTAGTGTATTTTAATATGGCACTACATCGTGTAAACACCGATCACTATCAAGGTCAGTTGTACAACAAGGCCCAGCGCCTGAGGGAAGCTTTCAGTGAATTTACCCCATTGGCACCGGAACTGTTTCCATCTCCTCCCAGCCATTACCGCTTGCGGGCTGAATTCAAGATCTGGCACCAGGACAACGCGGTCCACTATGCCATGTATCGTCAGGGGGAACATAAAAAACCCTTTATTATAGACATTTTCACTATTGGCTCTGAGCTCATGAATCAGCTGATGCCTATAGTCCTCAAAGCCATCAATCACAATGAGATACTGCGCAAACGCCTCTTCTCAGCCGAGTTTCTCACAACTCTCAGCGGCGATGCCCTGATCACCCTGATTTACCACAGAAAACTGGACGAAACATGGGCGCAAGAAGCCCATGCACTGCAAGACACACTCGGCTTTCCAGTCCTTGGCCGCTCGCGCAAACAAAAGGTGGTGCTGGCGCGGGACTATGTAACTGAACAAATGGAGATTGACGGCAGGCAGTACCAGTACAAACAGGTGGAGGGCAGCTTTACCCAGCCCAATGGCGAAATCTGCCGTTCTATGATCCACTGGGCCAAACGGGTTTGCGGAAACAATAACAGCGATTTGCTGGAACTGTACTGTGGCAATGGCAATTTCACTATTCCTCTGAGTAACAATTTCAAAAAGGTGTTAGCCACTGAAATATCCAAAGTCTCAGTAAAATCCACCTGGGAAAATATCCGCGCAAATGGTGTCACCAACCTAAATATAGTGCGCATGTCCAGCGAAGAATTTACCCAGGCCATTGACAAGGACCGCCCCTTCCGGCGTCTTTCAGACATTGATCTGGATGCCTACAATTTTGATACTGTGCTGGTGGATCCACCGCGTGCTGGCCTGGACAAAAATACCTGCACAATGGTGGCCCGTTTTCCACGGATTCTTTATATTTCCTGCAACCCGGTTACCCAACTGGAAAACCTGAAACTGCTGAGCAGAACACATAGCATCGAACAGTTTGCTCTGTTCGATCAATTCCCCTATACAGAACATACTGAAACCGGACTGTTATTAACCCGCCAATAATATAGGGGCTCATGACCAACCTTCTAGCCATTTGCATCCATTGATTGCTCCAACAACAGGTATAAAAAACACACAGCGCAACTCCTGAGAAGCGATTGACTATTCTCACACGCATTATATTGCTTTGACTCAGTCAGTTAGCATTTCTTCATCCTGAGTTATCCCAAAAGACAGGTTAACCGGAAACCACATCGAGGTTAACATTTAGCGCAAAGGAGAACAATCGCGTTCAGCAGTGGCGAAAATAGCACTGAAGATATACCTATAAATTCAATGCCTGGGATGATTGTCTGAGATAGCGAATTTGGCTGATGTAAAGATAC
>NZ_JAVAMR010000063.1:0-14422 GCF_030731025.1 Microbulbifer sp. 2205BS26-8
GTAGTAAAGTACGATATAGATAGCTTTTCTCAGAAAAAAGTCGCAGCCATTAAGGAGAAAAATAATGACCTGAATATTTACACTTCCCGCACTCTCAACCATCTCATTACACCACTATAGAGGGAATGAACTACCCAAAATGGATAATGAGTCACATAGAAAACAACGCACCAAAAAATGGCTTGTTTATTGAAGCCAATATTTTTCAACATTAAGGGCTTCCCTGAGCTCACATAGGATATAACAATCTGGGAATTCTCGTGAGCAATGAAAAATACATCCAGATTTCTCTACTCAATCCACCATAGAGAAAAGTAATATTTGTCATTAATAGACACAAGTTCAAGTGTTTAGGGCACCCAGTAATACAACCTGTTGAGGTTGAGAATTAGCAGTAATCGTTAACAACAACTGCCTTACAAATAAAAGCAAGATTGCTTGAAAAACTGCTGTTGAAATTTTTCATATAATTTATAATTAAGGAACTCATATGAACCCTGCAATAATATTTAAAACCCTGCTGATTATACTGCTACTCGCAAATAATGCATATGCCGAATCTATTTATGACTTATTTGTTCAACATGCCAATAAAAACCATGGCACACAGTCACTTAAAGACAACAGAAAAGAAATAATTAACTTGGGGAAATACAACAAAGGTATTACAGGAATTCCCAAAGGATCCAGAATTTCTTTTCGAGCAGGAGATAAGAACTTTATCTTTAATGTTAAAACGACCAGAAAAAAAAGTGCGGACAGGTTTTCTTTTTCTGCATCCGGACCGGACAATGATGCCCTCTATGTTGCAGAAAAAAATGGCCGTGTTGTCGGCTCGCTCCACCATCAAGGTAAATTATACAAACTCAGGCCAAATACAAATGGTGATACCCTATTGGTGGAAGTACCGAGAGAAACATTAGTTGATCATGATGATTCTTATTATGAAGAGTTTGAACATAATTTCTTGAGTAATGATGATTTATTGGAAAAAAATGATTCCGAATCAGAATTCACAGTTATTGTTGCCTACACCCCTCAATTTTCGTCCGCTGCAGGTAACGTAGATGCCTATATGGACTTGCTTGAACTTGAAACAAATACGTCGTATGAAAACAGCGATGTCAATACCAGCGTAAAAATCGTTCATTACTATCAGACAAATTATAACGATACAGGAAGTTTTTATGCCGATATAGACTACTTTTCAAACACAGGAAATCCGCAAACACAGGAATTATATAATTTAAGGAACACTTATAATGCAGACATCATGATAGTTCTTACTGGGAATAATTATAGCTTCTGTGGCATTGCCAGGGCCATAGGTGCTACAGAAGACCAGGCATTAGCTTTAGGTAGGGAAAGCTGTGCTACAGGATATTATACTTTTGCCCATGAAATTGGGCACTTATTTGGTGCGAGGCACATTATCTCACAAGACCCCAATGTAACTCCTTTTTCATTTGGGCATGGTTATTGTAATGTCACTGCAAATACGTGGCGCACCGTAATGGCTTATGGATGTCCACCCGGAACTGGCGGGCAACGCATTCAACAGTGGTCCAATCCTGATGTCTTTATTAACAATCAAGCCACAGGGACAATTGATGTTGAGTTTAATGCTAAAGTGATGAATCTGCGCGCTGAAGAAGTCGCAAACTTTAGAATTTCCTCTTCCCCTTTTGACGTTAATGGCGATGGTTGTGTTGATCAGAACGACCTGATAGAAATGTTACCCCATCTGGGTAACCCGGTCCCGCCCGCTCCAGCGTCACTGGATGTCAATGGAAATTTGATAGTTGATATTGTCGATTATAATCTGGTATTTGATAATTCCGGGCTGGGCTGCCAGTAGTTGAAACAAGCTGTGCTCAATGGGGAAGCCACCCTTGGTCTTAATCAGTTGAAAAACTGCCAATATACGGCTTCGGCAGCGTTGAGAGTATAAAACGGCATACGGATGCATTTTGGATACTGCACAGTGTCGGCCACTCAGCTCACCAGTGCTCAATCACCATTGGGTATTTGAAATCCTACTTGGCTTTCAGCCCGCCCAAAGCATTCTCGGCGGCATTGAGCGTTGCCGCCTTGTAGATGCAATCCACTATAAAACCCTCTGGCTCTTCGGAGTGCGGTACCTCATCGGGTTGCGGATCTGATGAATGCCAGCTTAAGGAAGTTTTTCCTTGTCCAAATCACAATCAGAATCTCTAATCGTATTCAAACCAGATTGAGTGCATTTAGCTGATTCCAGTCGAGGGCTTCTGAAAGGCACTGGGGAATGAGACTCTGCCCGCGAAACATATCGGAATTTGTTTATAAATCAGCTAGTTGTGGGTATTTTAAGGCGCAAGTACCTGGTAGACCCGAGCGGACTTGAACCGCTGACCTCTGCCATGTCAAGGCAGCGCTCTAACCAACTGAGCTACGGGTCTCTTTAGCACTCAGGAACCAAGTGCCGCGAGGAGCGCGAACTCTACCACCGCTCTTCACTGTTTTCAATATGTGGTTGGGATTTCGAATAAAATGGTCCAGACAAACAGGAACACCGAGATTCAGGGGGGGTGGTGTTGCCAGTCTAAGCAGCTTGATCGCTACTCCATTTCCTTTAATTGGGTGATCTTGTCGCGAAGCTTGGCAGCAGCTTCAAATTCCAGATTCTTGGCGTGCTCGTACATCTGTTCTTCCAGTTCACTGATCTGTGCCCAGCGCTGCTCATCGGGTATTGGCTTCATTACAATGTTAGCCTCCCTCTCTTCTACTCCCTTGCGTCTCCCTTTGGCTGGCATGCCTGGTGATACTGCCCCCTCGAGGATATCCGCGACATTCTTGCGGATACCTTTTGGGGTAATACCGTGTTCTGCATTGAAGTTGAGTTGTTTTTCCCGACGGCGTTGCGTCTCTTCAAGTGCGCGCTCCATAGAGCCCGTTATTTTATCCGCATACAGAATGGCCCGCCCCGCCAGATTCCTTGCGGCCCGCCCGATAGTCTGGATCAATGAACGGTCTGAGCGCAAAAAACCCTCTTTATCTGCATCGAAGACAGCTACCAGCGCCACTTCCGGCATATCCAAGCCTTCTCGCAACAGGTTGATGCCCACCAATACATCGAACTCACCAATACGCAGATCCCGGATAATTTCCACACGCTCGACAGTATCGATATCTGAATGAAGATAACGTACGCGTACCCCGCTTTCAGCAAGGTACTCTGTTAAATCCTCAGCCATGCGCTTGGTCAGCACCGTGATCAATACTCGCTGATCCGCATCCACACAGCGGTGGATTTCCGACAGCGCGTCATCCACCTGGGTCAGGGCCGAACGGACCTCTACCTCGGGGTCAACCAGCCCTGTAGGTCTTACCACCTGCTCGACCACCTGTTGCGCATGCTCTGCTTCATAGAGGCCTGGTGTTGCCGATACAAAAACAGTCTGTGGGGCCAGGTGTTCCCACTCCTCGAATTTCAGAGGGCGGTTATCCAAGGCCGAAGGAAGGCGGAACCCATATTCTACCAGTGTCTCCTTTCGGGATCTGTCACCCCGGTACATTCCACCAATCTGGGGAACTGTGACGTGGCTCTCATCAATAAACAGCAAGGCATCATGAGGCAAATAGTCAAACAACGTAGGAGGCGGCTGTCCCACATCGCGCCCGGAAAGGTAGCGGGAATAGTTCTCCACACCATTGCAATAACCCAGCTCCTGCATCATCTCCAAATCATACCGGGTGCGCTGCTCCAGGCGCTGTGCCTCCAGCAATTTGCCACTTTTCCGCAACTGTTCAAGCCGCAAGCCTAACTCCTCTTTAATGTGCTCTATAGCACTAACAATGGTTTCCCGCGGGGTTACGTAGTGGGATTTAGGGAAGATGGTGACCCGAGGGACTTTTTTGAGCTGCTCCCCCGTCAATGGGTCAAAAAGGGTAATATCCTCAATCTCCCTATCAAACAGAGACAGCCGTACCGCCTCCTGGTCAGAGTCTGCCGGATAGATATCGATAATATCCCCCCGTACCCGGAAGGTGGCCCGGCGGAAATCCGCATCGTTGCGAGTATATTGCAACTCAGCCAGTCGCCGCAGAATCGTGCGCTGATCTACCAGATCCCCACGGTCCAGGTGCAGCACCATCTTCAAGTATTTATCTGGGTCACCAAGTCCGTAAATAGCAGAAACCGTAGCGACGACAACTACATCGCGCCGTTCAATCAGTGCCTTTGTCGCCGAAAGGCGCATCTGTTCAATATGCTCATTCACCGATGCATCTTTTTCGATAAAGGTATCCGAGGAAGGAACATAGGCTTCCGGTTGATAGTAATCGTAATAAGATACAAAGTACTCTACGGCATTCTTAGGAAAAAATTCCTTGAACTCCCCGTACAGTTGTGCCGCTAGCGTCTTATTGTGCGCCATCACGATTGCCGGGCGCTGCAAGCGCTCAATGATATTGGCGGTAGTGAAGGTCTTGCCTGATCCGGTAACACCAAGCAGGGTTTGGTGGCTAAGCCCATCCTTGAGCCCCTCAACCAACTGTGCAATAGCAACTGGCTGATCGCCGGCCGGGCTATAACCAGACTCCACCTTGAAAGGACGCGACTCCATATACCAACCTAACCATTAGACTCAAATCAGAAAGTGCGATTGTAGGGCCTCCTTAGGAAGCTCACAAATGCGAAAGGCTGATACACCTCACCGGAGCCCTCCTACTGGACCCAAACCACCTAAACAGGGGGGTCAGATACATAATTTCTTGTCAAATCAACTAGTTAAACTACAAAAAAGGGCTTGACCTGCCCTGGAGCACTCTATACTATACGCGCCAACTGAGCGGTACAGCCGCTAAGCAAGTCCGCCTTAGCTCAGTTGGTAGAGCAAATGACTGTTAATCATTGGGTCGCTGGTTCGAGCCCAGCAGGCGGAGCCAAAAAATAGCTTGAAGCTCAATGAGTTACAAGTAATAGAAAAGCGAAATCAAGTAATTGGTTTCGCTTTTTTCGTATAAGTGTCCACAAAATGTCCACTAAATTTAAGTGCAAACTCTGGATAACACTTACCGACAGTGTCGGTAATAAAGAGAAAGAAAATAGAAAGTTGCCCATGGAAAAAGCCCGGCGGTGCCGGGCTTTGAGTGGTTAGGATTGATCAGTTGTAAGCTTGGATTGTAGGTCGCCGAAGAGTTTGCTCAAACTATTGCGGGCAGCGGGACTGAGTGTAAGGTAATCCTCACCGGACACCACAATGGCGAGAAAATCGAGCATCTCACGAACTTCGGTAACGCGATCAGCGAAAGCTGCTTCCTCTAGAGTGGCACCGAGGCTCTGCTCGTCTTCATGCAGGAAGCAGACAGTTTCACCAGTATCAGAATTCTTAAGAAACAGGCCGTCACCGTTATCGTAGTAGTGCAATAGCTGCTGCTGGGTGACCCACAGGATGTGGTCGTCGTGCTTATTAAATACGGGCTGGGAATTGCGATTGGCCATGTTGGCCTCCGTTGACTTTAAGTATTAGTTGATGGGCACCAGAATGAGTTGGTGACCGGGTGTCAACTAGAGCATCAACAGAAGCTCTGGGCGGCATTTCCCTTGCGGGTGTTGTATTTCACGCCTCTCCACCCGGCCGTTAAAAGGGGCAGCTAGTTCTCGCGGAACTATTCCATAGCAGCTATTGGGCATCCTTTGTACGGGTAAAGCGCAAGCGCATCTTTTCGGGAGTGCTGCGCAGTGAGTCTTTTTCCACATAGCCTATTGTGACACCATCTGTGCTCATCAACGGCATGATCCCTCCCTCGGCCAGGTACTCCAACTGTTTGTTGGTAAGCAATATCTCGTTACTGGTATCTAGGCAGTCATCCATGGCTGGGTTCCTCTCGAAAATAGGAAAGTGGCATTAAACACCAGGCTGTAGACGGCGGCAATCAGCAGTTGGTGACTCCTCTACATGCTGAACTTCACGCCACCCTGCCAGTCAAAAAAACCAGATACAAAACTCCTTTACCGCCGGGAAAACCCCGTGGTTACTGGCTTTCAGCCATTTTGACCTGTGAAAAATCTCTTCAATTCTCTTCATTTTTCTTCAATTTGTGAAATCCCGAAAATCGCTACAGCCCACGGTTGGCGGGGGTTTGCGGTGTTTCCCAATTTCACTGGCTAAGGAAAAGCGCAAAACCGGCAGGCGTGGGGAGGAGTGATCGCAGGCCCTTCTCCGTATTCAAAAAATATACAGTTTAATGTATGGCAGCTAATCTCCCTTGTGTCAGGATAGTTGTCGCCTCTACTGAACCAAAGAAAGCAAAACAAGGGGCAGTAAAGAAGTGCAAATGCCCCATTATTTCATAGAGAGCAAGGCCTCAGTGCTGAAGAAAATTGAAAACCCAGAATGGTAATTAGAAAGTAAGTGGTACTTGAACAACCTACTTTATTGAATATTGCCGGATTAATAGCTGAAAAAGAAATTTGAACACTTTCAGCCAGTGTGCTTTATTTGAGTTGGTACCCTAGGCGGCCTACACTTAAAGGCCTTATTTAAGTGTACCTGACTCTATCTGAATTAGTTTGCAAAAAACCTTAAACAAAATAATTTTTGTTTATCTTGTACTCCACCTTGCTTATCTATAAGGATATAATCATGAGATTAATAATAAAAGTTCTTCTAGTTTTAATCACTAGCTTTTCAAGTCTAGCTATTGCATACGATGGAGCCGGAACTGCTGTTGTCGATGTAACAGGAAGCCTTACAGGTTCTGGTAATGGTCAGGGTTGTTGGAGCTACGACCCTAATACCGAAATAACTTCAATTTCTGGCGAAGTCACTGTTGTTATTGATGGTATAATTATTCCTCTCGCAAACGTTACAGCTGAAATTGATTCAGACATTCCAGCTAACTCAACAACAGGTGGGATGTTCGTGATCACCAGTTGTACCAATAATGGTGGTCTTATTAATGGGTGTACCGCATTGCCAGCAGTAGGTGTGCCTACCCCATACGACTCTCATTCGACTTCATTTAATGGTACCCCTTTCCCAGCAAAGGTCACTTCAACTACAGTGGCGCCTAGTCCCATTAACCAACAGCCGTTTACAACAACAGTAACTTTTAATTTATCCCCTCCTGCTCCTGGATGTACACTATAAATGTGGCTAAGCGGCACATGAACCACGTTATATATTAAAGTAGGTAGTTTATGCACCGCTTACACTGCTAACACCTATAAATCTTTATCATAATGCAAAGGGCGGCCAGCACCGCCCTCACTTATATTAAGAAGCTTACACCATTACAATTGACCAAAATTGGACCACTCGGAATGCCACCGAGCTTGCAAAACTCGCGGAGATGCTCGGCAACGGTGGCCGAGTCCAGATAAAACACCCGCGGGAATGGGGAGAGCCTACTGCTGACAGAATATTCTCAGAGCTGGGGATCGGCAGCGAAGCCTAGAGCGATTGTTCCCACGGCTCGACAAAAAGCATCAGGTCGTGCCGCAGGCCCTCGGCGGTGCATCCATTGATCTTAGTAAATTCCTGGCGTTTTAGTGCTTTCTTGTAATCGGATGCAGCATGACACACTTTGTGTTCGATGGCGAAGGTTTCCTTGAACCGTTTTGCATCGCCACTGATCTCCACCGGTACCCCTTTGCGATCGACACCGTCCTGGTCGTGTCAGTAGGCGCGCACGGCGCTGTATGCATCACGGTCAGCGATATGGTAGCGGTGGCGGTCGCCACTGCTGCGGCGAATCGTGGCGGTTGATAGGGGTGCGCCGACGGCATTGATGGCTTTGCCGATAGGAAAAAACAGCAGCCGCCCGACCTTGATGGTGGCGACGGTATCATGGCGTCTGCCAAGGCGGGTTAAGAGGTTGGTGTCCTTCTCGGTCTGGTCCAGGTGGGGGATGGCGATATCGATCAAACCGGCCGCGATATGTAGCGTGAGGTCGTGCTCACCGCCAATGGTTTTCAGGTTCCTTCTGTTCTTTTAGGCTTAAAATTCCTGGACAGTTGGGCGGATAACGATTTCATTGATATCTACATCAACCGGTTGCTCAATCGCATAAGCAATCGCACGTGCTACAGAATCAGACGGAATTTCATTATTCTGATAGAACTCCTTGACGAAGGCAGCGCTGTCTTTATGAGACGATCCATATTTCAATTCTGATTCAATGGCTCCAGGCTCAATGGATGTTGTTCGGATATTACCGCCAACTTCATGGCGCAAGCCTTCACTGATTGCGCGTACCGCAAATTTTGTGCCGCTATACACTGTCCCACCAGGGCTAAAGACCTTAATTCCTGCTACAGAAGAAATATTAATAAAATGTCCACTTTCCTGTTTTTCAAAGACAGGCAAGGCTGCTGCAACACCATAAAGAACGCCCTTGATATTGATATCAATCATACGATCCCATTCATTGGTTTTGCACTCTGACATTGGCGCAATTGACATTAACCCGGCGTTATTGACGATGACATCCAGACGTCCGAGACTATCGGTAGCTTTTTGTACAAGGGCCTCAACATCACTTTTTACTGTGACATCTGTGACCAAATAATCAGCCTCACCGCCTGCTTCTTCAATGTCTTTGACAATAGCTGCCAGCTTATCTTCACGGCGTGCACCTAATACAATTTTTGCACCCAACGAAGCCAAGTGGCGTGATGTTGCTTCACCCAGCCCACTGCTGGCACCAGTAATAACGATAACTTTTCCTTCAATATTGTTTCCCATAGCAGCCTCTCCTTCGTTTACTTGCAAAATATCAATCGTGTGAAGCTAAAAATATCCTCACACCACAACTATGTCGATTCCTGCATTAGGATTGCCTATCTCCATACTTGGATTCAACTCTCTAGTGCAACAGGTGGATTGATGCCAAAAAATATCCAATTCGGTGCCTTCATACCAAGACATTTTCTCCGAAGCAATTAATGCGACATCTATCGAAGGGGTCGAACTAAAATTCGAATAGTTGGACTATTACCATCAACAGGCAGATTCGATCTACTTGTGAGCTTCCAACTCAAACAGTGGCATAACCCTGCCCGCAGACAATTTGACGGCAGTTGGCGCTCAGCCTGTCGGTTTCACCGACTTCGATTTTGCAGCCTTAGAACCCCACCGGCTGCTCGGGAGGAATGTTTGCGCGGCCCAGATGATAAATCATGGTGGCCAGGCTTCGTTGAATAGGTTGCCATTCTGCTTGAGCCGCTCGCTTCGCTTCCTGTTCACTGGCGAAGTTTTCCTTGAGTTGTTTGGTATCACTTCTGATCTGGTCCAGAAGGGAGCGAGCACGGTAAAAGAGTTAGCAATGTGCGGGGGTAAGAGCATATTCGAAGCGATAGCTTTGGGTGGCTCACCGAGGATGGTTTGGCACTAGCGGCTTTCGTTGCACTTGCAGATCGCACTGTCATGGTTGGCACTGAAAACGTCTATAATGAGGAGCATCGAGAATCATAAAAAAATTCCATCACTGCCCTGAAAACCCCGTGGTTACTGGCTTTCAGCCATTTTGGCCTGTGAAAAATCTCTTCAATTCTCTTCATTTTTCTTCAATTTGTGAAATCCCGAAAATCGCTACAGCCCACGGCTGGCGGGGGTTTGCGGTGTTTTCCAATTTCACTGGCTAAGGAAAAGCGCAAAACCGGCAGGCGTGGGGAGGAGTGATCGCAGGCCCTTTCTAGGCTTTAGAAATTGTTTATTATAGTGTCAATCTCCTAACTGACTGCTTGAATGTTATTGATTTCTCTGTTTCTGAGACGCAAGCGATCATTGCCGTTAGCCTTACCGCGCAATGAAGAAAAATGAAATCCTGATTCGGTGCGTGAAAGGAAGAGTTAGGCGACTCTTGTGCATGGCCTGTAGGACTTCCCTAAGGCCACGGGGACATCTGCCTCAACATCAAGGGTAAGCAATGTATCATCCACCAATTCCACAGATTGATGAAGCACAAGGCCTCAAAAATCAGAAGGTCTTTATGGCTGATCTCAAGTGCATCTAGCTCAATACTGCCGAGAGCGCCCTGAAAAAACTGAAGGCCAAATGGGACGTGAGTGATTTCGGGGTGCGGCCGTACCTTCCCCAGAATAATTATTTTCTCCTATAGCGCAGCTGACAATTTAGCTAGGGCGTGTTCACACTAATTAGTGTGTCGATAACCAGTGTGAAGTGAACAAAGAACTTGAAAATCACATCCAGTTTGTCAAAATGCGGGAATATTCTTCTGAAACCCTTGAGCTGTCGGAACAGTCTCTCTACTTCATTTCGGTTTTTGTACACTTCTCGGTCATACTCCCATAGATCCTTATCTGATGGTAGTGAGGTGTCTACTTTTCAAGAGTAACTTGAATTTCTGAGTAAGCGGTATATGAATCACAGTATTCGCAGGAAGTATGTGGTTCATATACCGCTTACGTGATTTATTAAAAATGCGAAACGTAAACGAAGCTCAAATGACTATCTGTTAGCAGCTGACAGATAGTCGATTCGCGTAGGGTTGTCACTCAGAGGTGTCGTGGTTCGGCGAGCGTCGTCACAACCAGTGAGCGCAGCGACTAAAGTCGGTTCTCGATCTCGTTGAGTGCCGCCTCGTTTTGGTGACGACGTTGGTCTCCCGTTGTGACATCATCAATATTCAGCAGTAAAGGCGCAGCAACAACACCATTGTCGGGATAGAAGATCGGGGGATTAACCACCGGAATATTAAAATGTTCCATAACCGCCAATCCAAGCGCATGCCCCTGTTTGCGTAAGTCGTCAGGCGTAATCCTGCGCTCACCGTAACCGGCTCTGTCATAAGTGGTTTCCATGGTTAACGCTAGTACCGATGCGTTGAAGTTATTCCACCACCAAGTTTCCGGGAAAAAATAATTTAAAAAAGCGCTTTCGCCCTCTTCAACTGTCGGCTCAACCAACGGGTTACCATGATAAGTCCCCAAGAATTGGCTAAAGTGTTGAATAAAGCGAAGCTGGTCATTCCACAGTTGAGCTTGTTGTGGCGTGTAACCTTGCTCAATCGTACCAAAATGGGGGTAGAAAAATGTGCGGTAATCAGGTGTACTTTGGCTAGAATGCAAATTCAACGCCATACCGAAACGTGGGCTGGCATCACTAAGTTCGCGTATCTTGTCGTTTAACAGTCGGTTTTCGAACGGGGCATCTTGCAACAGTTCATACGGAGATTCAGGATAATGCAGCCACGCGGATTCCAGATTGATCGTCTCCATGTTCGTGCGGTAATTTCCATCGATCACACCGTCAACATTGTGAACCGCCACGATATTAAAAATTAATTGCGCTAACGCAGACTCGGCATTAGCGTTCATCGCACTGGACAAAAAATCCACCAAACCTTCAACAACAAAAGAGCCTCCCGTTTCAGCCGGATGGGTCCGTGCATGAATCCAAACACGCGTTTTAACACTGTCCGCCACCGTCGCATCGGTTAGCGTCAGTAACTTAATGTCTTGTTGATAGTGAGGTGACACACCGAGATTCTCAACCGTCAGCGTATTTAGCGTATCAAGCCATGGATGGGTATTGCGCAAATCACGCAGGTAACGATCAAAGTGTTTTGTCGTATAGGGATAGAATCGCGCGATCCAGACTGTTTTATGTTCGAATCGCGCTGAAATACTGAGAGTATGGGTGCGTGTATTGTCTTCGACATTATCATCAAACGACTGAGTGACAGCCTGACTGTCAAAGCGTTGCCAGCTCACGTTATCGTAGCTGTACACCGGCACATAGCTGTACTCCCACCCCCTATTATCTCCGGGATAAGTATCCTTTATGTTGAGCGTAACCCAACGGCCTTTGGGCACTTCACGCATTTTTACAAACCACCAATTTCGCCACCGAGGAATATCGTCCAGCCATGGCTCATCGCTATCATTTTTAATCCACAGATTCCACTGTAAATCATCTACCCTCTCAATAGAGCCGATGCTACCGGACTCGAAATCTTCAGAAAACTGTACCGAAAACGCCGTACCCGAAACGGATAATACCCCGACAAAAAAAACACACAATCCGACGATACGAAAATAATTTTTAAAATTCCATTCCATTGTTTCACCTGCTAGCAATAACCGAGATTCTCACATTAAGCTTGAATTCACGTTGTGAATGAGTGATTAACACGTTTATTTAGCGCTGTTGCCATATTCCTACAATGCTCCCAATCTACGCACCTTGTATCAAGCACCATTGTAAATCCAAATTTCTCTTTTACGGCAACGGAAAATCTTAGCCTGTTCTATAGCGCTTTTGCTTTTTTATTTTCTCTTTCTACAAATAGAGTTAAGCGATTATACCTATCAGATTTATCCACATATTGCTTAACATGTTCAATTACTACCTAGGCGGCTGCAAAGGATACAGTCGCCTCTTGGAAAAATGACTTAACCAGCCTTTTATTCTTCTTGATGCTCTGCAAATCTTTGTCGGCGCGAATCATTAACGACTCACCTTCTTTTAGCGGCTTCTTTGAAGTCCCTATGTTTCTCATGTGGTTCCATACCAGTTCATCTGGGTTCAGGTCTGGCGCATATGGGGGCAAGAATACGATCTCAAGCCTTCCATCTTGTGATTCGACATAGTCAAGAACTTTCTTCGATTTGTGTACTGGGTGGCCATCTACAATGAGGATCACCGGACGTCTTTGGCTTCTTTGGAAATCTTTGAAGCACTCCACACACTTATCTGCCGTGAATTTTCCACTGTAAATGTGGTTCATACTGGAGATACCCTTCTTGTCTTGGGTGATGAGGTAGATTGCCTGAAACCAGACGGTAAGAGGTAGTTTGCTGGAGTCAAATATGGTGCCAGCGATGATTGAAGTCTGTCGATGGCATCGGTTGCACTGCTGTAGCTTCCTGTAGGACAGTTGGCAGCACTGATTGTGGCCTGAGGGCAGCGGAAGTCCTCCGGCCACCGCCAGCGATGAAGTGCGTCGAAGCACTGCTCCTCTGTACCGTACTGCTTGAGGAACTCAGTCAGACTGATACCTTTCTGAAACTGTACTTTGTTGCGGGCCATGGCGGATACCCTTGCAGATCAATAAGATAGCTGGATTTATATACAGTTAAGTATGGCTTAGCAAGAGTGGTAATTAGGAACACTTAAACACCAGATTCGGTTATAACTCTAGGGTACGGGAAGATGGGGACTAGGATTTTTCCCTCGTAAACGGACAAAAACCCGTGCAGCCCCCGTGATTACTAGGCTTCCAGGCGGTATTACTTTTCCCGAACCGGCAAATACCCATCGATTGAGAGTTTGACATCCTCCCCATCCTAAAGGACGGCGTTTTAAGCGCATTCGATAATACGCTTGTTGACGGATAGGTTAGTGTTCTTTTTTAACTACCGACATGCCTTCACCGAAAGTAAGAATAACTCTGAAAACATTAGATTGTTTTGGATCAGTAGCTACAAAGCTAGCCCCTTTGGCTCCTTCGAGCGAGAAAAATTTAGATGAAAAATCATTCCATCTTTCTACATCCTCCATCTTAAAGCTCGCAGCGCATAATTTTTTGCTGCATGAGATTTTACTTTCTACATTTGCTCCAATCTCGCTAGAGATTAATTTTATTTTCTGGTTGAAATTTTCGGAACGCATAATGTTTTCTGAATTCAGCCCAATTAGAGACTGCATAACTTCCTCATAATTATTGCTATGAAGAACAACTCCAACCTCATCAGAATTTACAGTATTCAGGGTAGAATCTACTAAAACTTCTTCCAGCTCAAGCCTAACGTCAATATCACAAAAATGATCACCGGAATTTTTTTTGCACAATTGTCCATTTGCATCCTCAACTATTGCGTTAGTCTTCGATGCATGATTGTGCTCTTCATATTCACCTTTTGTATTGTCTTCAGAATGCGTGTGATCATGATGGTTATGATCTTTATTTTTATAAATAGAGCCGACTCCAGGCTTATCGACGGATTTATCTACAGATAAATTAGTACCTGCGTTTTCTTTAGGGGCATTCTCCTCTAAATTGACATACCCTAAAAATCCAGCTGTTAGCAGTAATACAACTGCTATTAAGGAATATTTTTTCATAAAAATATGAGAGTAAATTGATTTTATTCTTTGTAAATTAGCCAGGGCAAATTTTAGGTTAAATTTAAAGAGGGCCAGGATATTCCTTTGTCTCATGAGGAAGAAATGTTGTCATAACCCGCCCCCCACAGCAGTCTTTTATTGTCGTTACACCTGTAACTGCATCAGTGGTGATTACACAACTATTTGTGCACGTAGTTTCAGAGATATGAAAGCCGTAAGAACTTAAAGAAAAAATAGAAAAGAAAAAAGATCCTATTATTAATTTTTTATGCATTATTTATTCCTATATGCTTTTAACTTGCCCTAACTTAACTCAGTATATAAGGGAATATCATATAAAGCAACCT
>NZ_JAVAMR010000064.1:0-13648 GCF_030731025.1 Microbulbifer sp. 2205BS26-8
GACGATTAACATGGATAGAAAAATACACTTTTTTGTGTGCATATATTGGAAAAATTTATTGTTGCACAGATTTTTTATTTTGTACTGTCTTTGGCCAAAAAAATAAGAAGCAGAACTTTTGTCAGTCAGACAGTAGCCGTTGGTTGACTGCTACAGATGCAGGGTATCAACTTTACCATCTGCATTTTTCTTTCTAAGATCATTTAAAAAGAAATAGTTGGCCAGAATAACCCGGGAAACAGCATAGAGCTGCGAGAGAGTCAATAATGATACCAGAAAAAACGCAGCATACTTTGAGTAAGCCAACCAATTTCCAGTAATCAGGTTTTTAACGATAGGCACTGAAAACTCTATAGACAATACGAACATTAAAACAATTGCAGAGACCAGTACAATTTCTACCAGTTGGCTTAAGTAGTCAGCATCTGTATCTGCATCCTTTAATGTTTGATCAGTGACCTGTTTACCCTTGAAGGCTCGCCCTATTGCGCGCGGATAGATTATTGCGATCCACGCGCCTATTATTGCAAAAATTATTGAAGATATATTCAGGAGTGCTGCCAACACAGCTTTATATGCAGAGTATTCTAATGATGATACCGTATCCTTTAAAAGATAGGTCGCAAAACAGGAGATAATGGCAATCACAAGATACTTAATCATTGTGCGGCCACCTCTTCTATTTCAAAAGCTGGCTGTTCCAGAGGTCTCAGCAGGTCTTGCCTCTGAGAAGTAATAGTCGCCAGTAGTGATTGTGGTGTCATTATCTGATTATCTTTCTGTTGCGCGTTAATTTCAGCAGTAAACGCAACACTAGTGCCATTCAACATGACCCTTTTTCCGTTATTGTATACGAATCCTGCATTACGAATGGAGCTTGCTGTATTCATTTCGGCATAATTACTAATAATCTGACGAAGTTGCTGTTCTGTAGGTTCAAACTGTAGCTCATGAGTGATTGCTCTTACCTGGGTGAATGTAGGAGTATTGCTTAACAATCCGGAAAAAAATCGCTCTAAGGCCATTCGGTCATCTTTAACGGTATATTGAAGAGTTTCTCTCTTGACAATTCTTCTTATCCTATGGAGGTTTGTTAACAGCTCTGCCTCCAGCTCCTCTTGCTTCCTTCCTAAAGCATAAAACTTTGCATGAATTCTGGCGCTATGATTTGATGGCTGGCCGTTTTTAGAGTATCCAATTACAGTTCCCTCTTCATCAATCACTCTGTAAGGGGATTTATTGGCTAAAAAACCGTTCAAGAAACGATCCAAATTACTTTTACCTTGAATAGAGTGGTTAAACTTTAACGTGGCAAACACATTCTTTTCCGGAACAAACCAAAAATAACTTGGAAAGCCTGGTATAACCGGTATATTTCCAAACCCGGTTGTCAGCATGGATGTGCTCCCAGGTCTCTCCATTGGACTCATCCCATAGATAACACCATTGTCATTTGGAACTTCATTCCAGAGTATGAGGATGCTATCTTTAGTCACCTTATTTGTATGCCAGTTACAAAAATAGGTATTCCTTAAATCATTATCGGGATCGGCTTCGTAAGTGGTGGTATTTATGAATTCTCTGCCATCTACCGCCCACAAGCTCAGTTGTTGCAATGTGTCATGCAAGCCACTAAATTCTGTTTGATCACTGCCACGAAGATAAAATCCACATTTTTTAATATCGAAAAACTTGACTTTTGCTTCTAACATTCACAATTCCTTGTACAAGTATTATTTCATTTACCTGATGATAGTTAACCTTCTCAACCGAGACAACCAATGTGATGCATCAAACATGCGGAACAGGTAGCGGCGCAACCTGCTTGTGCCTGTATGGCCCAATTCTTCAATTCCGGTAACGTACAGCCGCTCACTTGCCAGCAATGAGTTACTGGTATGACTGCCCAATGCTGTGCAGGTGCAGCAGGCTATACCTATTGCGTTTACCAGTGCACAGCATCACACCGACTCTCTTGCAATCCGAACAGTGAAATGGGCCTCTTCACCCGAATGTAACAAGGATAGGAATATCTCACAATGGACAAGAGGACTACAAAAGGGTAAACGTCGACATGGAAGTTGGAAACCTGAGATCTCCGATTGCACGATTACTTCCCCATCGCCCCCGCAGGTTCGCCGTACGCTGGATACACCACCAGCCCCTTTGTTCACCTTCTCGTTGCCGATGCCCTCAGTCACAGCGAGGACTTTCAGGGTTACCGGCTTGCCGGGTCCGGTGGGTGCAGGGGCGTGGTAATAACGCCGGTGTTGACCCCAATGGGGTGGCAAAATGCAGTATTGCATTCGGCTTTTCGGCCTTCTCGCGCACAAATCTGTTGTGCCGGTTGCGTGTAATCACCTATCTACACATTTCACACCAGACCAAGTATCGTGATAATCCCGCCAAATATCCGCACCACAGCGGCGGAGGGCTTGTGTCAAACTCACCCGATAACAATTTCTGTCGGCAAACCAGGACAAGTCACTCCCGCAACCTACCTGAGAAAACACTGTACCATTCTGAACACGATGACGAAAATACTGGTTATCGGTAAGAATAAATAGTGTAAAAGCTTGACGAAGCACCCCAGTCACTTGTTAAACGCCATAGCCCGGTGTTTCGGACAATTTTCTCTTGCTGCGAATAAACATACCATTGCCCCTACCAATCTCTTTGTCATTTGAGTCGTAAACGATAGATTCGGCAATAAATTGGGATTTATTCCTATTGACTACTTTTCCAACTGCCTGCATTTTCCCCTCCGAAACCGGCCTGGTTAAATAGGTAGTAAAGGAAATAGTAAGCACAAAGAATGTTATTTCTAAAGAGCTGGTGGCAAAGAAAGCCGCATCGTCTAGCATTTTAAAATACACTGAACCATGAACCGCGCCAGCTGCATGATAAAACCTTTCCCCCAGATCAATTTCAATAACAGCTTTACCTTCAGAAACAGCCATTGTAGGGGCGTAAAATTCGTTTATTGGGGCTGTACCATACATAGCTTCCAGCTTTCTAAAATGATCATCATTGTTCATGTCTGCTCTCTTTGCGCACAATGCACGCGTTTTCGGGAACTTTGTCCGCAACATCCACTTGTTAAGATTTCTATTCTATCAAGTATGTGTGTCGTTGAGGGTGCTGTGAGCTTCGGGGCACTAACCCAAGGCTCTGCGGTGCCCTTCACTGTGGCAGTGGCAGCAGAAGTGCGCAGCCATGGCATCGTGGGGCTTGATCCCCCCGCCCATGCCGTAGCTATGGCGACTTAGTCTCTGGTAGTGGTGGGCCACGGCACTGCCATCACTGTTACCACAACGCACACAAACGCGGCCTTAGGCCAGTGCCAGTAGTTTGCGATGCGGATAGATTGCAGGTTCACTTTGTCTCCCTGGGTATCTCCAGCTCGAACAGGGGATTCCTCCATACCCTCCTCTCTCAGTAGCTCAATAGAACGGGATAGGTGTGCTCACCCGAAACAGGCTCAGGATCATCCAGATAAACACATCGGCCCTTGTGTGCTTTCTACTGTACATCAATGTCGGCAAAATCATCCTACAGCGCAATGCCCGACAGCCCACAGGTATGATCCGGAACATCCACAGCCTGCCCGGCAGTGTCTGTTATGGTGGAACCGATATGGGCGCAGTGTGCTGGGAAGCGATTCCCGGAGTTGATCACCATTGGCCTGTTGACACCTTCCCTGACTTTGTCCAACCGGCGTAGCGTGCCACTCGGGATGCGGCTGTTCCTACAATAACTGCAGGACAAATCCGCTTCCGTGAAGTCATGAATACCGAATATGGGATTACCGGACGCAAAAAGCCCGCACTGTGCGAGGCTCGTCACTGGTTTAGGCTATAAGTCTGCACATTGATGACAGCATGCAGTTTTCATTCTGAAATGGCGTAAAGCGGCCCGCCTCCTGGAGATCAACATGGATGACATTACTCGCGCCAAGTATCTTCCCATCGCCCTGATTGCTACAGGACTGGTATTTATTTTTGCTATGTATCCGTTGATGATTTGGATCTGGCCCGCGGGATGGGGTTTGACACCGCCGCAGCCCGAATACGAACAGATTATTATAGGAACATTCGGAATTTTAGGTATATTCCTGGTTCTTGCCGCTAAAAATCCCTCTGCTCACCTCAAACTGATCTGGTTCGCCATCTGGTTAAATTTAGTCTATGCGACCATTATGGTGTTGATGGTTCTGGCTGACCGAACTGAGCATGCAAACTTATTTGGTAATGTTCCGGTACAATATTTGATTGCAGGGGTTCTCTGGTATCTGCTGCCCAGACACAAAAAGCGCCCCTCTTGACGCGCCAATGATCTTTCTTTCGGCAGGCATTTGAAGTTGTCCTTGACTTATGGGCCTTGCTGAAATTTCCAACCGGTTTTGAGGAAACCCCATTCACTCAAACTCACCAGGGTCTGCCACTGGATGCTTCAGAGGCCTCTTTGGCGGCAGTGATCTTAGATAAAAAGCCGTATTGTGCTTTCCAAGAGGGCCTCACTGGGCGTATTAAGAACTATTTCGTCTATATTATTGAGCGAGTCAAAGCAACTTAAAAGCGGTCTCCGCTCTGGAGAAGCCTATGGAAGACACCACTCGTGTGAAGTGCCTCCCCATTACCCTGAAAGTGATAGGCCTATTTTTTATCTTTGGTGTTTACCCGATGATGCGATTGGCATGGCCTCCAGGGTACGGGTGGGTACCGCCGTATCAACAGTTTCAAATCATTGGACTGGCAATATACGCAACTCTGGGTGTATGCCTGATTTTCGCCGCCCGAAACATCGCTACAAATATCGGTCTGATTTGGTACACTATTTGGGTGAATTTGATATGTGGCACCACAATGTTTGTGATGGAACTAGCTAATCGAACCGGTGAGGTAAACTGGTCCCTCAATATCTTCGTGCAGTATTTCATTGTTGGAATTCTTTGGTATTTAATGCCCAGACATACCAAAGATCTACAGTAACAGCCATTGAAGTACAATGGCGAATACCCCGAAGCACGGATCATGATAGTTGTACTAAATACAGACATAAAAAACCGCCAATCAGCGGGCTATTTTTTACAGACACAACACCCTACAGCAAATTGCACTAACTGGTTCTGATGTGTACAACCAAGCTATTTTTTAAACCCAAGACCTCAACAACGCGGTTATTCGTCTCTGGTGTATCACATTCAAACGCAGCATCCCTGGACGCATAGTACTTCGTTTCGCCCTAACTTGGCGACAATTTCTACTGGTTTAGAGGGTTTGATCCCCATGTTTTATCCTCCGTCTACTCATTATACGGGTGGACCCATTCAGGTAGGGAGAACTACCGAGATCGACGAACTGCAGTTTGATAAGCACTAAAGGACAGCCTCTGCGCAAGACAATAGATACATCCAAAGCACAGAAGAACAATCTTTCTGCCAGCCACCTCAGCTCTTACCTGAAGACACACCATCAATTAAGTATACTCATCGTCCGCACCCAAAAATTTAGCCACAAGAACGACCGTTGCCGCTACTTGTTGAACCATATATCCAAGCAACACCATACAGGAAAAACCAGGGAGCACATTTGCCAGGTAAGCCTCGGTGGGCTAAACGATAAGTTTAACGAGGTACGAAACACTACCCGCTTTTATATCGATGTGCCCAAGAGTCAAACCCCACCAAACTTCCACGAGCCAAACAGCCTCGCTTTAATTCAAATCAAACCTATGGGATATCATGGCAAAGACGTACAGCACCTAGTGGCCCAGACTGATCAGAGGCCACACAGGCATGCCAAGCCGGGCATGGTATTGATTACAACGAAATCCGTATTTACCCAGATAAGCAGGGCATAGGCAGGGCGTGTTGAATATCCGCGATGCGTCATTTTTGATGCTGCCATCAATGGCTGTCGAAAAGACGCCGCAGACAATCCAATATAGACTGCGCTATTTGCGACCAAATCCACTTTGATGGCTATGTTTGACGTAGTCCCCCTTTGCGAAAACGCCTAGTAAGACTACAAAGCCCCAGTCCACGACTATGACTCCAGCCAGGCCAGAATCTATGGGCCCAGTAGCTTTTATTGGCCTGATAAAAAGCCCTCCTGTTCAGTTGGCTCTAGCATCTAACGGGCTGCGATGTTCAGCAAAGCTCGGAAGTGTGAAATTTTGTCCCAGGGGGCTATTACATAATATTATTATGCGTTAAGGTGAGTAAGGTTCTTTTGAGCTGAATACTCTGTCATAACTTTTACAAACTGCGGAATGATTATTTCCACAGCTATTACGAACATACATCAAGGAGAAGCACAATGCCCACCCAAAAAATCTATTTAGTGGCTGTAGATGGTAGCGAATGGGGAAACCGCGCTGCTGATTATGCCATTAGCATGGCAAAACAGACTGGGGCAAGAATACGCATGATCACTGTTATACCATGGTCAAGCAATGATTCTACCGATGAAGTGGTTTATCGTACTGATAATAGTGGAAAATATGAAGAAAAAGAATACGCCAACAACAACATACTAGCGCCCATCATTGAGAAACACAAAGACAGTGGTGTGGCGATTGAGAGTGAATATCTCTGGGGTAAACCAGTTGAGGTTATTCACAAAAGGGCAAAAGAAACCAAAGCAAACCAGATATTTGTTGGACGCCGCGGTCGGTCCCGCTTCGCGAATCTGGTGTTGGGAAGCGTAGCTAACTCTCTTGCCCATACAGTGGGTAAGCCTATTACACTGGTACCCTAATCTCTGGAGAATGGGCTGTATTTATTTTGGGGGAGCTCAATATCCCCCTGGAAGAATTACCTTCCATTTCCCAGAGATCTAAAAGCTCTCCGGCCTGGAGGTTTGGGCAGCATATAACAATTCAGGCATACCCGGCTGTGATACGATGAAATCCGTATCCATCGGGATAGGCAGTCTAAAGACAAGGGGGTTTGAAAAGGGAACATTCAGAAAAAAGGCCGCAGAGGTCCTGTTCCGATTCTGCGAGTTTTTCTGCGCCTCCTGAAAGTCAATTTCTCATCTCCCGCAACCCGTTGAAATACCTGCGAAAGCTGGTAGCGCTAAGCAGGATCTAAGCGCTGACTTCAACACTGCCAGTTTTCTGTACACAGAAACGTAACCTTTGTGACAGATGAATAAATGGCCTTTTTGTGCACAGCTCCAGAACTTGACACCGGACAATGGTGACGCAAGTAGGTTTTAGCGACACTCTCCAGGGTCAGTTTCTGCTTTTATGTCTCTACCATGGGGTTCAAAAATACTTCGTGCAATAGCAATTTCCTACTCATGTCATATAAACGTCTCGAAACTAACATCCCCACCCCACGATCCTGTCATACCTTTGACTCAATATGGAAGTTGGCCCACGAAAAGCCCACCATTCCAATCAACGATGGAGATTTAGCGCATGAGCGATCCACACACGCTTACTCGCCGTAAACTCATCCGCACCGGCAGCGCCGGACTGGCCGCTCTGGCCCTGGGGCCGAGTCTTCTGGCTATGACCCGGCCCCTGCAAGCCTATGGCCTGGACCAGGTGGGCGATTTGGAGGCACCTAACGATCTCGGTCTACGCCTACCCTTAGGCTTCCGCAGCCGCATTGTTGCCGCCGCCGGCCAGCGCCTGATCAAAGACCGCTGGTGGAGACGCACCAGCTACCGCTGGCATATCTACCCTGACGGTGGCGCCACTTTCCCCACCCAGGACGGCGGCTGGATCTATGTCTCCAACAGTGAAACCATTGCCCCGCTGGGCGGCGGTGTTTCCGCCGTGTGCTTTCGTCCCGATGGTGTGGTTGACGATGCTTACCGCATCCTCGGCAGCACCAACATTAACTGCGCTGGCGGCCCTACACCCTGGAACAGCTGGCTGAGCTGTGAAGAAGTCGACTTTGGACGTGTCTTCGAGTGTGATCCCTACGGCCAGAAAGCTGCCGAAGAACGCCCGGCCCTGGGTTACTTCAAGCACGAGGCCGTGGCCGTTGATACCTTACTGGGTCAGCTCTTTCTGACCGAGGATGAACACGATGGCCGCTTTTACCGCTTCTTACCCGACGGCCTGGACAGCCAGAACCGGCTGAACCTCCACGCCGGCGTGTTGCAGGCCGCCTCAGTGGACAGCCAGGGCTATATAACCTGGCTCGACGTACCCAATCCTACCCCTAACTTATTCCAAACACCCACGCGCCAGCAACTGCCGGAAAGCACCGCTTTTAATGGCGGCGAAGGTATCTGGTACGCCGATGGCTTCGTCTATTTCACGACCAAAGGCGATAACCGGGTATGGAAGCTGGATACCAACCTCAACCAGCTGAGTATTCTGTACGATGCCGCCACCGCACCGGAACCGATTCTCACCGGCGTGGATAACATTACCGTATCCTCTGGCGGCGACCTGCTGGTAGCGGAAGATGGTGGCGACATGCAGATCGTGGTGATTGATCAGGAGGGTAACCTGGCCCCTCTGCTGCAGATCGTTGGCCAGGACAATTCTGAGATCACTGGTCCTGCTTTCAGCCCGGATCACAGCCGGCTGTATTTTAGCTCCCAGCGAGGCAGTGAAGTGTTTGGCGGTGGCTCCGGTCTGGGCATTACCTATGAGGTAACCGGTCCGTTTTCTGAGATTCTGGCGCTTTAGGCTGGAGTCTGCGTTCCGCTGATGCGGGCGTGGACATTTTCCTGGCGTCTTTACCTGAGCATCGTGCGTACCACAATAGTTGCAACGGATGCGGTATGATCGACTCAATACGCCACACGGCTTTGTTCAGTGTACCGCTCTCGGGGCCCTCGACCACAGCACTGGCCTGCAGGGCTTCAACTTTGCGAAATAGTACCCAGCGATAAGCACCAAAGGGGAAGTATGATAGTGCACCGCTCTAATGAATGTGACACTTCCGGCCTCCAGTCCATTTGTGGCGTCACTTTCTCCAAGTATAAAAAACCGGCGCAGTGTCCGGATTTAGTTCGTGGGTGTCTGGTAGAGATATCAGGGGCACAGTAGTGGATTTACACCGCTAAAACAAAAAGCTCCAAATTGATATCGCCCAAAGATTACTGATGGGTGGATCTACAATGCAGCGGGACAGGGGCGAGCCCAAGATTACTGGGGTAAGATGTCTCTGCCCAGTAATACGGCACCTAATTATATGCAACTTGTGTGACTTTTTCGGACACATCCCAAAGTCTATCTGCGACTGATTCGTCCAGAGCTTTCCTATCGAGTTTTAATAGCTTCGGACTACTTATCAAGCCAAATTTTGGCCCGTAAAAATCTCCGGCTTTCACCATGCCAGCCCGATTTTTGCACGGCCAGCTTATATAGTGTGCTATGAAAACTCCTGCAGATGAATTATGTATCAATTTTACAAACCAAAACCCTCGGATATCTTTACGATTTATATACTTCTCGCGTCTTGGCTTTTCTCTCTTTAGTGGCGTTTCTTACGCCATTCTCATAATGATTTCCTTCTAAACAGGTATCATTGAAATGGTGAAAATCCAAGGCCCAATACAAGTGGTAAAGCCCATGCAAAGCAATAGGTTAGAGTCGTTTGACCGGCTTTTCTACCCTCCAATGCAGTGCTCAGCAACTCATAGGCGTATACCAGGGCCACAGAGATATCCACAGCCTGCCCGGTAGTGTGTGTCATGGTGGAACCGATACTGGCACAGTGGGTCGCCTAGCGGTAACCGGAGTTGATCACTACCAACATGTTAAACTGCTCCCTGACTGTGATCGAACGGCGCAACGTGTCGTTCTGAAAATGGCTCTTCCCGTAACAGCGGCAGGACAATTCCTCTACCGCGATGTATTCCTTATCGAACACTGGGTTACCAGAAACGAAAAGCCTGCATTGGACGGAGCTCAGGAATGAATTAGGCGATAAGTCTATATATATATGACAGAATACAGTTTTTTCTACTGACAACGCCTATAGCGGTCCGTATCTCGGAGACAAATATGGATGACATTACTCGCGCCAAGTATCTTCCTATTGCCTTGATTGCTATAGGCATGATATTTATCTTTGCCATGTACCCGATGATGGCATGGATATGGCCTGCGGGGTGGGGTTTGACACCGCCGCAGCCTGAACACGAAAAGGTTATTGCGGTGTTCTTTGCGGTTTTGGGCGTATTCCTTATTCTTGCCGCAAGAAATCCCACTGCTAACATTGATCTGATCTGGCTTACCATTTGGTTGAATCTCGTAAATGCGACCATTGTGTTGTTGACCGTGTTAGCTGATTGGGCCGAACTAGCCAATTTGATCGGTAATATTCCAGTTCAGTATTTCATTGCATGGGTTCTCTGGTATCTGCTCCCCAGAAACAAAAAGCACTCCTTCTTGGCTTACTAATGTTCTTGCTCTCGGTAGGGGTTGGCACTCGGTTGCCTTTATTTTTTGACCGTGGCCAAAACAACTTAAAACGACTTCCACTCTGGAGAAAAAAATGGACGACATCAGCCGTGTCAAAAACCTCATTATTGCTATGAGAGTTATAGGGATATTTTTCATCTTTGCTATTTACCCGCTTATGGCATGGATATGGCCCTCGGGCTGGGGATGGACACCGAGACAGCCTGAGTATGAGCGGATCATTGCTGGTGCATTCGCAACTCTGGGTGTATTCCTAGTTATCGGCTCTAAATACCCTCTTAAATATATCAATCTAATCTGGTTCACAATTTGGTTGAACTTGGTATATGCAACCATCATGCTTTTGATGGTCGCAGTTGATCGAAGCGGGGAAAAAAACCTGTTCGGAAATATTCCCGTGCAGTATTTAATTGCCGGGATTCTCTGGTATTTATTACCCAAGAACGCTCGGAAATTAAAAAAAATAATCTACGGTGTTAGATGAATCGATATGTGACGACTGGCTACTGCAAAACATCTGAGTGTTGATTTGCACTTAAAACTGACCCACTACCCCCCCCGGATTTGCATCGAATTTTCTAATTACCATCTAAGCTAAGCCAAGTTTCAGCAGTTTTTTCGGCAGCGGTGGTGTCCGAAAAGAGGCGTAGGCGAGCCGTGGAATGAGCGCACAAAGGTCGAATCTGCGATTGAAGCAATATTGGAACTCCGCCAGATAACGCTGCGCATATTTTGACCATATCGCGTGGTAGGTACTACGCAATGCGTTCTTTAAATTGCCGAACACCGTGTTCACCCAGTAGAACTTGGGCTCCTCAACGGAGGCGCGGCCACCATCGCAGACGATTTTGTCTTGGTCGCAACCGGCTTCAGTGACGGCATTGAAGCACGCGAGACCATCCCAGATAACGGTGCTGCCTCCACTCAGGGAGTTATAAACGAATCTGGTGTTTAAGTGTTTGAAAGAAAGCAGCGTATCTGGTTGATTTGTTGTCGCCAAACAATGAAACCAATCAGGAATACGCCGTTATGGATAAGAATACCGTTGTTGAGTTTACAGGTCGACAGGAAACCGCAGACCCGCTGACTGAATTGCTGCGCCGGGGCGCACGGGAGCTTCTACAACAGGCGATAGAGGCCGAGCTGTCCACTTTCATGGAGGGGTTTAAGAACCGCCGCCTGGACGATGACCGTGCTGCCGTCGTTCGCAATGGCCACTTGCCTGAGCGCGACATACAGACCGGGATTGGCCCCGTAAAGGTGAAGGTACCGAAGATCCGCAGCAAGGATGGAGAGCCGGTAACCTTCCGCTCAGCCCTGGTACCGCCGTATGTGCGCAAGGCCCGCTCGCTGGAGGCGGCGCTGCCGTGGTTATACCTGAAGGGCGTTTCAACCGGCGAGATGGAAGGGGCCCTATCGATACTGGTTGGTCCGGCAGACGGCATATACAGCGGCCTGCGCTCGGAGGAAAGCAAGCTCTGCGCTCTGGTTGTTATTGGCGTGAACGAACGCGGAGAAAAGCACTTTCTGGCCATTGAAGACGGGGAGCGAGAATCGACGCTGAGCTGGAAAGGTGTGCTGGGTAAGCTAAAGGAGCGCGGCATGAACGCCCCAGAACTGGCGATTGGTGACGGCGCTATGGGGTTCTGGGCGGGGCTGGAAGAGACCTACCCCGAGACACGCCAGCAGCGCTGCTGGGTACACAAGACGGCCAATGTACTCAACAAGCTGCCCAAGTCGTGCCAGCCGATGTTCAGTGCTGTGCTCGACACAGGCTGGGCGGCGCGGGTCATTCACGACTTCGGCCACAGAGCGAGACAGACCAAGGTGCTGGTCGCACTCACGCAAAAGCAGAAGGCCGGCATTGGAGGTCAAATCACCACCAGTGAAATCTGCAGTGATTTTGCGGCGGGAAAAGGATGAAAATCGGAGTTCAGGTTGGTAGCATTCTGTCACGGCGGAATTTCTTATTGGACTGTCTTGTACACTCGTAATGATAAGACTTTCCGCCGTTCTTGTGTCTGGAACCATGCAAAATCCGGGCTAGCAGCGCATTGCTGTTTCATTTGATCAGCAAGCTTTACGAGTGCACAAGCATCGTCATCACCACCAACCTAAGCTTTGCGGAGTGGTCCTCGGTGTTTGTCGACGAAAAGCAAATCAACACGTTGAGGACTACAAGGCATTGTTACCCTGGAATATCCAGCTTGAGAGAGTCGGTATGGCCTCAGCAGCGTAATTAGGAGCGTCGTCAGAGAGCTTTGCACACCTCCATATTCCTCAATTGGTGACTGCCTTCTCTAGCTGGTCATTCAACGACCCAGATTGAGCACATCAAATTGAATCCTCATCTATGGTCTAGTAAGATCGCTTACTATCAAATTCCTGCAGTAAATCACGGTAATATTGCGCAGAATATTGACTTTCTCGGTCTGCATGCTGAAGTTGATGGAATATTTATGATTGGTGGCCAGACACCGTTGAGATGATTTATAATTTCTATGCCCGATAATTTACTATAATGGGAATTGTAAATGACTAAAAAAATGTTCCAACTTTCTGCAATTCAAGCAGCACTTTTATTAACATTATCAGGTTGTGGGAGCGATAATGATTCATCCTCTCCTGCCCCTGGCCCCGTTGCATTTGATACTCCGCCAACTGTGAATAATGTCACTATAGATGGAGCAAAGCAATGGATTCCGGTATCTGGAAAACAATTAGGCAGCGATCCAGATGGTGATGCTTTAACGTATAGTTTTTCAGAAAAAAATGAGGTTATTAATCCTGTTGATGGCGTTTATACATTTAGTCATGGTCAATTATCATTAATTGGTGATCAATTTGAATATACTTCGATCTCAGGGCAAGCCGCCTCTATTGCTTATACTGTAACAGCAAATGATGCTTCAGCTTCTGCAACCATTAAGATCACGAATGTTGCAAATGACCCTTTAGCTTATCAACAATGGAGCCTACGCAATACAGGCCAAAAAGCTTATGCACTATTTGTAGAGAATGAAGCCGAAGAACTTGTTGCTGGCGAAGACATGAATGTTGCAGCTGCTTATGCTCAAGGTGTCACAGGTGCTGGTATGACAGCGGTTGTTGTAGATTCAGGCTTAGAAATTCGCCATGAAGACTTGAATGATAATATATTACTAAATCGCTCTCTCAACTTAAACGCATCCGCAATTGACAGAACAGACCCAACGAGCACTTCTAATAGTGGTGATCATGGTACTAG
>NZ_JAVAMR010000065.1:0-13145 GCF_030731025.1 Microbulbifer sp. 2205BS26-8
CCAACACCGCCGCCCTAAGTCAATTTTTATGCGCGCTGAATTGAATCGAAAAAACCCACTGGGGTGTTTTTAGGTGATTGATATGCCAGGGAGATATCCACAGGCCGGGAATGTGGTTCACCACCCGGCAGCTGTACAGAATGAGCAGGCCTCTGCAGAGAAGGAAGCTGAACTCAAAGCTTTGGCCAAAAAGTTGCGTCCGCGAGGGGTCACTAAGGAAGAGCGCCGGGTGTGGGATCGTGTGGCGCTGGGGTTGGCAAAGGTGGGGCGGCTAAGGCCGCTGTTTGTGGATTATATCTATGAGTATTGTCGCACCAAGGTCGAGATGGATGAGTTGCGGCAATTTATCGCTGATAACGGACGCACCTATACCGTCGATGGCCGCAATGGTGAACAGATAAAAAATCACCCGGAAGTGGGTCAGCTGCGCGAAGTAGCACGATTCTGGAATAGCATGGTTGCACAGTTGGGTATGTCCCCCGCAACGGAACTTCGCTTTAACGACAAACAGGGCAACCTGTTTGATGATGAGTTCGACCGCCTATGACTTGGGATATAGATCATCTGGCAGATATGGATGCCTACTGCAATGATGTTCTGACGGGGGTAAAACCCGCGTGCCGCTGGGAAATTCTTTCTGTTCAGCGCCACGTAGATGACCTGCAGAAAGGGGAGGAATTCCCCTATGTGTTTGATAAGGATAAAGCCCTAAAGGTGATTCGCTTTATTGAGCTTCTGCCGCATGTGAAGGGCAAGTGGGCAGCCAAGCGTGGCCTCGCCAAGCGCATCCGGCTACAGCCCTGGCAAAAATATATCATCGGCTCCTTGTTTGGATGGGTTCACAGGGATACCGGTCTGCGCCGTTTCCATATTGCGTACATTTGCGTACCGCGAAAAAATGGAAAATCCCTTATTGCTGCCGGTATCGGTTTGTATATGCTCACTGAAGATGGTGAGTACGGGGCTGAGATTTACTGTGGAGCCACGACAGAGAAGCAAGCTTGGGAAATTTTTCGGCCAGCACAGAAAATGGCGGAGCGTACCCCGGCATTTCGTCGTGCCTATGGCGTGACCTCCCATGCGAAGCGACTGGAATGCGACCAGCGCGGCACCAAGCGGTTGCCGGACAACAGCCGCTTTGAGCCGGTAATCGGCAAACCCGGTGATGGGGCCAGCCCCAGCTGCGCCATTCTGGATGAGGTGCATGAGCACACCGACGATGTGCTTTACGACACTATGATCACCGGTATGGGAGCGCGAGACCAGCCGCTGATGCTGCTGATTACCACAGCGGGTGATCAGATCGCCGGCCCCTGTTATGCGATACAACAGGATTTACAATCGGTATTAGAGCAAAGTATCCAGAATGATGAGTTGTTCGGTATTGTCTACGGCATTGACCCCGATGATGACTGGACCGGTGAGCAGTCGCTTGTTAAAGCCAATCCCAACTTTGGTATATCTGTTGGTGGCGACTATCTAAAGGCAAGACAGCGTAATGCCGTGCAAAGTCCGCGTAAGCAGAACGCATTTAAGACTAAACATCTGAACGTTTGGGTTACCGCCAAGTGTGCCTGGCTCAATATGGTGGAGTGGAACCGGCAGGCGGATACCTCCCTGCAGCTGGAGGATTTCGCCACTGATCCTTGTTACAAAGGGTTGGATTTATCCAGCAAGCTGGATATCACCTCGAACATTTCTGTCTTTGAGCGAGAGATGGATGGCCAGCGGCATTACTATATTTTTGGCCGACATTACTTGCCGGAGGAACGGATCAGGGAAGAGAGCAATAAGCACTATCAAACCTGGGAACACCTGGGTGCACTGATTCCCACCGATGGCGAGACGATTGATTACGAGCAGATTCAGGACGACGTTGAGCATGATGTGCGCCACTTTGCGGTGAGGGCACTGGGGTTTGACCCTTGGGGCGCAACCCAACTGACGCAGAAGATCCAGAAGCAGATTCCTGAACTTGAAGTTATTGAGGTCCCGCAAAATTTCTCCATGTCCGATGCGATGAAAGAATTTGAAGCACTGCTCAAGGCTGGCCGTATTCATCACGATGGCAACCCGGTCCTCACCTGGATGATGGGCAATGTGGTGGCCAAAGAGATCGACGATGGCAAGAAAATCCGCCCGGTGAAGGAAAACAAGGAATCCAAGATCGATGGCGCCGTGGCCACACTGATCGCCTTCACTATCGCACTGACAGGCAAAGAGCCCGCTGTCAGCGTCTACGAAAACCAGAATATAAGGTTCCTTTGATGAAAGCACATATTCCCGACCTGATCGCCACTCTCGGCCTCGGGCTGCTCGCCTGTGGCCTCTGGAAAATCAGCCAGCCCCTGGCGCTCTGTGTGGTGGGCGGGGTGTTGATGGCTTTCGGGCTCCTGGTTGCCTGGCGGAATACCCGATCCACTTCAGTGGATGACTTCCGCGAGGCCCGTGAGAACAGGATGAATCATGCTGGATAAACTATTTCGCGCACAGACCAGCACCCTCAAGGCACCCAGCGATGATCTGCTGGCAGCCCTGAACGGGCCCCAGTCCGTCGCGGGTAAGGTGGTGACCCCGGACACCGCCATGCGTGTGGCCGCTGTCTATGCCTGTGTGCGCATCCTGTCGGAAACCGTCGCCGCGCTTCCGTTCAATCTGTACCGCAAAACCGGTGCGGATAATCGCGAGATTGCCAGCCAGCATCCCCTGCAGGTGCTGCTGCACGATTTGCCCAATGAGGAGATGACCGCAATGGATTTTCGCACCCAGCTGATGGCCGCGCTGCAACTGCGCGGCAATGCGTTCAGCGAGGTGGAGCGTGACAGAGCCGGCCGGGTGCGCGGTGTCTGGCCTATCAACCCCGACAAGGTATGGGTGGGGCGCTCGGAAACCACCCGGCGGTTGGTGTTTGAGATACACGATAACGATTTTCGATCTCTTACGCCGGAGCGTATATGGCGTGTTGCGGGCCTGTCTACCAACGGCATTATTGGCCTGTCGCCGATCAGTCAGGCCCGTGAGGGCATTGGCCTCTCCCTTGCACTGGAGGAGCACGGCGCCAGATTATTTTCTAACGGTGCCAGGCCCGGCGGCGTTCTGGAGGTGAAGGGCAGTCTATCGGATTCAGCCTATGAGCGACTGAGAAAAGTCTGGAATGAGCGGCACCAGGGTGGTGCCAACGCACATCAGGTTGCCATTCTGGAGGATGATGCCAAATGGCACCAGATTGGTATGAGCGCCGAGGATGCCCAGTTCCTCGAATCGCGCAAATACCAGCGCAGTGAAATCGCCTCCATCTTCGGTGTGCCGCCGCATATGATCGCCGACCTGGAAAAGGCCACCTTCTCAAATATCGAGCACCAGTCGATCCAGTTTGTGGTGTACAGCCTGCTGCCCTGGCTCAAGCGCATTGAGCAAAGCATTTTCCGCGATCTACTCTCTCCCTCAGAGAGGCGCGAGTACTACGCGGAGCACAGCGTGGAAGGGCTGCTGCGCGGGGATGCCAAGTCCCGCTCGGAGTTTTACCGCAATTTATTTAATGTGGGCACACTCAGCATTAACGATATACGCCGACTGGAAAATATGAACAGTATCGAGGGCGGCAATGAGCACTGGCTGCAGCTCAGTATGGCCCCCATCACCCAACCCCGCGAATCGACCAGCTCAGGAAACAACAATGCCTAAATGGTTTGAAATCAAAGCACAGACGGAAACTGCCCCGGCTGAAGTCTATATCTACGATTACATCGGCTACTACGGCGTGGAAGCCAAGGCGTTTATCGACGCACTCAACGCCCTGGATGCCGATGAAATCCACCTGCGCTTGAATACTCCCGGTGGCAGCGTGTTTGATGGCAATGCCATTTACAACGCACTGAAACGGCACAAGGCAACTATTACCACCTATATTGACGGCCTTGCCGCCTCCATGGGCTCCATTATTGCCCTGGCGGGAGAGCGGGTGATTATGGCCGACAATGCCATGTACATGATCCATAACCCTTGGACCAGTGCCTACGGCGATGCCCGTGAGCTGCGCAAGACCGCCGATACCCTGGATCGCTTGCGCAGTTCAATGCTGAGCATCTACCAGAAAAAGACAGAGATCGATGAGGAATCCCTGGCCGCGATGTTGGACAACGAAACCTGGTTGTCCGCCACTGAGTGCGTTGAGCACGGTTTTGCCGATGAGACCGCGGAGGGCTTGCAGGCAGCGGCCTACTTCACCCTGGACAAGTTCCAGGGCTATCGGAATATTCCCGCGCGCTGGGTTGCGTCGGCACCGCCAGCTAACCCCGAGAAAAAACCCGCAGAGGATGTTCAAAGCTACAACCACAGAACCCCGCTCTATGCGCGCCTGACCGAGATAGCAGCAAGAGCCTGAATTCAACCCTATTGCGAGCAGGAGCGCGCCGCGCTTCTCGCAACCACAGCCGGCCACTGGAAACAGTGTGTCGGCTTTTTTATGCCTAACCGGAGAGCACCCATGAGTAAATTACTCGACCTACAACAGAAGCGCGGCCAATTGGCAGCCTCTATGCGAACCCTGGTGGACAGCGTGGACGCCGCCAAGGGCATGACCACTGAGCAGGAAGAACAGTGGAAGAGCATGAATAACGATCTCAACACCCTGGACAAGCAGATCGAACAGCTGGAAAAAATGGCGGAGATCGAAGGCCGCCTGAGTGAAGTGCCCAATCCTGCACAGCGTCCCGAGCCCGCTGGCACCACACCTGCCAATCCGCTGGCCAGCACTGAATATATGGGCAACTTTGAGCGGTATGTGCGTGCGGGCATGAGTATGGATATCCAGGCCGCCCTGACCGTCGGTACCGACGCGGATGGCGGCTATACGGTGCCGGATTCCTGGGCCATGCAATTGATCGAGGCCCTGACGGATCACGTGGTGATGCGTGAACTCTGCACCGTTATCTCCACCAGCACCACCACCAACCTGCCGCTGGTGGCCGATCATGGCCAGGCCGGCTGGATTGAGGAGGGTGCACCTTATCCGGAATCCGATATCCAGTTTGGTGCCGGTGTGATCGAAGCCTGGAAGCTGGGGCGCATGATGAAAGTTTCCGAAGAACTGCTGCAGGATACCCAGGTCAGCCTGGAGAGCGAGATCGCCCGGATTTTCGGCCTTACCTTCGGCACCGCCGAAGAGGCCGCCTTTATTACCGGTGATGGCAATAAAAAGCCTACCGGCGTCACGATAACCGCTCCGGTTGGCAAGGTCGCCGCCAGTGCCAACGCTTTTACCTATGACGAGATTATCGACCTGATTCACTCGGTGCGCGCCGTCTATCGCAACGGTGCCAGCTTTCTGGCCAAGGACGGCACCATCGGCATGATGCGCAAGCTGAAAAGTACCGACGGTATTCCCCTCTGGCAGCCCAGTCTGCAGGCCGGTGTGCCGGACTCCTTCCTCGGTTACCGTGTGCGCACCAGCGAGGCCATGCCCGGGGTAGCCACTGGCAATAAATCCATTGCCTTTGGCGACTTCAGGCAATACCGCATCGCCGACCGTGGTGGCATGGTGATGCAGCGCCTCAACGAAAAGTATGCAGATACCGGCCATGTCGGTTTCCGTATGCGCAAGCGTACCGACGGAAAACTGCTGATGGCCGAGGCCATTAAGACCCTGCAGCAAGCGTAGCTACCTTTTCTTTAAACCCGCCTGTGCGGGTTTTTTACTATTTAAGGAAATTCCAATGGCAGCAAGTTTCAAACTGGTCCTGCTTACCAGTATGGTCACTACCACTCAGAGCCTCGCCGCCGGGGATGACATCGAGGTGGGCAATGACGAGGCATGGCATTTACTCAGTGATGGGCTGGCCCGGCCCAAGAGTAAAAAACAAAAATCGCCGGCAAAGCCCCAGCGCGTAGCTGAAGAGGAAGCAAAGGCGCTGGAGGCGCAGAAACGCCAAGCAGAGATGCAGTTACCCTGTGTACGCCCCGAAGGGGAAGAACTCAACGAAGCCCTGGCCAAGCTGACCGAGCGTGATCAAAAAATCCAAGCCCAGACCGATACCATTGCCGAACTGGAAGGCAAGCTGGCTTTGCTGGAAGAGGAAAATTGTCGGCTGCAGGACAATTCCAATGATGGGGAGAGTTCCCAATGATCTTCTCCCTGGACTTTCTTAAGCAGCATCTGCGTGACCCGCCGGAGGAAGAAGATATTTACCTGACTTCCCTCGGTGTTGCCGCAGAGCAGGCGTTCAATCACTACACCGGACGCATCCTGTATGCACGGGAGGCGG
The DNA here is from genome assembly GCF_030731025.1 of Microbulbifer sp. 2205BS26-8. NCBI lineage: Bacteria > Pseudomonadati > Pseudomonadota > Gammaproteobacteria > Cellvibrionales > Microbulbiferaceae > Microbulbifer > Microbulbifer sp. 2205BS26-8. The sequence continues at coordinate 6,264 of NZ_JAVAMR010000065.1, forward strand.
ATCTCACCGATGCGCCGGAAAATGCCCTGGTCGTCACCGAGGAAATCGAATTGGGTGCCGCTGTGCTGGTGGCTTGGTTGTACGAAAACCGGGAAGGGAGCGTGAATGGGCATCAGCTGCCACTCCCAACACGCCTGCTCTGGAATCCGCACCGATGGCTGGCCGTGTAAGGATCGGCGCGCTGCGCCACCGCGTCATCCTGCAAACCCGCACACTCGATAGCCGTGCCACCGGGGCGAAAGTGGAAAACTGGAACAATCTGGCCACCGTGTGGGCGGAAGTCAAACCCCATGCCGCGCGCGAACTCACCGCAGCGGACAGCCGTTATCAGGAAACCAGTCACCAGATCACCATCCGTTACCGGGCAGGCATTACCAGCAAGATGCGGGTGCTGTTCGGGAGTCGGACTCTGCAGGTGGAGACTGTGATCAACGCCATGGAACAGAACCGCTGGCTGCATCTGTTGTGCAAGGAGATTGCCCTGTGAGCGACCATATACGGGTAGAGGGATTTAAGGAACTGGATAAGGCGCTAACAGCGATCACTGAAACCGCCATGGCGCAAAAGGCCCTGGAAGATGCTCTGTTTGATGCTGCGCAAGTGGTGCAGAAGACGGCTAAGGCCAAAGTGCCGGAGGAGAGCGGCAAACTGCGCAAAGCCATTCGCCGCTATCGCGGCAAAGCGGGCAAGAAAAAACTCGCCGGTAGCGGTAAACAGGATGCGCAGGTGTATGTCGGTACCAAATCCACCAAGAAAAACCCGGTCTTCTACGCGGCATTCGTGGAATTCGGCACCAAGCTGCATTCGGTGGAGCTCAGCCTGAAGGCGGTCAGACGCGGCGTCACCTCACTGGTGAGTAAGAAAGGTCGCTTCGGGAAAAAGGTGGCGGTGAAGGCCAGGGCCAAGCCCTTTCTGCGGCCAGCGCTGGACGAAAACCGAGACAAAGTACTCAAGCGTTTCAAAAATGCGCTGATCAAGCGCATTGAAAAAGCGTGGGGCAAAGAGGTGAAGAAAACGTGATTGAAACCGGTATCGTCACACGTCTTACCACGCAGATTCCTGAGCTGGCGGGCAATATTTTGCCGGTAGACCGGCAGGAGACCGACACCGTTCCGGTGCTGGTGTACCAGCGGGTTTCCACCACCCGTCCCCTAAGCGCCGACGGTACTACCGGCCTGGTGCAGAGCCGCTACCAACTCGATATCTACGACACCAGCTATGACAGCATGATTGCCCTGCGCAGTCTGGTGTGTGCGGCGTTGTCTGGTTTTGTCGGCGATCTGGGTAATGGTGTGCGCTGCTACGGCGCGCAACTGGAAAACGACCAGGAAGATTATATAAAAGAACTGTCGTTGTACGGCGGTTCCATTGATCTCACTATCTGGCATGAGGAATAGAGAGCATGAGCGAAGAAATCATTGCAATGGGCGTCAAGTTGCTCAGTGATGCTGCTACGGCAGACACTTTTGTCGAGGTGCCCAAGGTATTGACCCTGCCGGAATTCGGCTACGAGGCAGACGAGGTGGAAGTCACGCACCTCAATTCCCCCGGTGGGGTCAAAGAGTACAAGTCCGGCCTCAAGGATGGTGTGGGCTCCACCATCGAACTCAGCTGGGTGCCGGGAGATACCCAGCAGGAGGCGCTCAAGTTGGCCGCCACCAGCGGCAGAGTGATCAATTTCCAGATCCAGTGGCCGGACCCCGGGCAGACCCAGGTACAGGTGCCCTTACTACTCAAGAGTTTCAAGGTAGTTACCGCTATTGGCCAAAAGGTCACTGTTTCCATTGATGTCAAGGTTGCCGGCGCAGCCATCTGGGATACCTGGGCCTGATAGCCCCGAATCATTCATCGACAGCCTTGCGGGCTGTTTTCTGGACAAACTATTGGAGAACTCTTCATGGAAAAATTGTTGAGTAAAACAGAGATTTTGGGCGCGGATGACCTGATCTATGAGGAGGTGGCAGTGCCTGAATGGGGCGGCACTGTGCGTGTGCGCAACCTGACAGGCGGTGAGCGCGACCAGTTCGAAGCTTATTGTGTGTCCGCCGGCCAGAACGGCGTCGGCGGTCTCAATAAAGTGCGTGCGACGGCCGTTTCTCTGACAGTCGTTGATAAAAACGGAGAGCGCTTGTTTACCGAAGGCGATGTGGAAGCACTGAACAAAAAGAGTGGCGCTGCGCTTGATCGCGTCTTCACCGTAGCACAACGCCTGAATAAACTCTCCGAGGCAGATATTGAGGAGCTCAAAAAAAATTTTCAGAAAGCCCCTGGCGAAGATTCCTGTTCCGATTAGCGCTATTCAGGGGCTGCTCCGTGCGCGAACTGCTAGCCAGTACGGACAGCGCCGAGCTGTCGGAATGGATGGCCTTTTCCAAGTGTGAGCCCTGGGGCTATGAGGCAGACAACTGGCGTATGGGACAGTTGGCCGCTACCGTCGCGAATTATTCCGGACGTGTCAAGAAACCACTGCAGGCAAAGGATTTTATGCCGCCGTCAATGAAAACCAGGCGCCAGCGACTGGCGGAGTCCATCGCCAAGTTCAAAGTTTTTCTGGGAGGATAGTCGTGGGCACAGTCGCATCGCTGCTTGTTGAACTGGGGGCCAATACTGCCAGCTTTCACGGAAAGATGGCGCGTGCGCAAAAGGAGTCCCGCAAAACCGGTGCCAGTTTCAATAAATTGGCGAAGACCGGTGCGGTGGCCTTTGCTGCGATGGCCGCTGCGGCGGTGACCGGTATTGGTGTCATAGTGGCACATTCCCTCAAGGTGAATGACCAACTGGCAAAAACCGCGGACAAGCTGGGCGTAACCACCGAAGCACTGGCGGGTTTGCGCCACGCCGCCGAGCTAACTGGCGTCAGCCAGCGAAAGCTGGATTTGGGTTTGCAGCGAATGACCCGGCGGGTGGCAGAAGCAGCAAAAGGCACAGGGGAAGCCCGCGGTGCTCTGAGGGAACTCGGCCTTGATGCCCAAAAGCTGGCGAGATTGTCGCCGGACCGGCAATTTGCCAACATTGCCACGGCTATGAATCAGGTTGGCAACCAGTCTGATCGTGTGAGACTCGGCTTTAAATTGTTTGATTCCGAAGGTGTGGACCTGATTAACACCCTGAAACTCGGCAAAGGCGGTCTTAGCGAACTTGCTAAAGAAGCGGAGGTGTTGGGGTTGGCGATCAGCCGCGTTGATGCGGCCAAGATGGAACAGGCCAACGATGCCATGAGCCGCGCCGGCGCTGTGGCGAAGGGCCTGGGCAACGAGATTACAGCCAAGGTCTCCCCGGTGATCACCTCGGTGGCCCAGGGCTTCACCGACTGGGCAGTAAATGTTGACGGCTTCGAGGGCGCGGTCAACAGCGCGTTCAATGGCGCCGTGCAGGGCGCCGTCTTGGTATTGGATGCCTTCTATCCAGTAGAACTCACGTTCAATGTCCTCAAACTGGGCGCCCTGGCCCTTGGCAGTGCTGTTGCTGACGCTATGGCCACCAGTGCGGATTCGGTAGCGACCTTCCTGAGCGATTTTTTAACTCCGTTCCGTGTCACCTTTATCGGTCTGATCCAGTTCATTAATTCGGGTTTGCAGAAGTTAAATACAATTGGGTTGGTTTCTGATGCGGCAGCTGAGAGAGCCGGTGCTTTTGCCGATACCTTTTCGGAAAAGATCGACAACGCCTTGCAATTCGACCCTGACGATATCCGCAAATTTGCCGATAATCTCGGCAATGCCGTCGAGATGCAGGCGGCCAAAATTGAAGAGCTGGTGAACGGTCCCAGCCGTGGTGAGCGGCTGCAGGCCTGGGTAGCAGATGCCCAACTGGCTGCACAACAAACTGCCGAAGTCACCGCCGCCGCTGCGGTAGCTGGCACGGCGGCAATTGAAAACGCAATGATCAAGCGCACAGAACTGCAGCAATGGCAATTTGAACAGGAGGGGCTGCTGCTACAGGCCAGCCTCGGTAATAATTTTCTTGCCCGCGACCTTTGGTACCAGATTGAGGCGGACCGCAAGCGGTTACACGAACAGGAACTGACCGATATTGAAAAGGAGCAGGCCAAGTACCGTATTAAGCTTGCCCAGGATGAAGCTGCGGCGCGTCAGCGCGCCACGGGAAAAATGTGGTCGGATTTGGCCAGCCTGCAAAACAGCAAGAGCCGCAAGATGTTCGCACTGGGTAAGGCAGCTGCAATTTCGCAGACCGTAATCAGTTCCATTCAGGGCGCACAGGACAGTTATACATCACTGGCAAAAATCCCGATCATTGGACCTGCCTTAGGAGCTGCCGCTGCGGCTGCCGCTCTTGCCGCTGGTGCGGTGCGGGTGCAGCAGATCAAGTCCCAGCAGTTTCAGGGGGGTGGGTCTGTTTCCGGGGCCGGCGCTGCGGCCGTTGGGACGGCTGGGGTAGCGACACCGTCAATTAACGCGCCAACACCAACGCCGGACACAAATTCCCAACCGGCGGCCCAGACCCAGATCATCATTCAGGGCGATATCAGCAGCAATGATGCCCAGCGTTTGGTGGACGACCTTCGCGAGCTGATCAATAATGGCGATGTGGTGTTAATTGAACCCAACTCACGCAATGGGCGGGAACTGGCCGCGCTCAATGCCTGAAGGCAGGGAGGCTGTAAGTTGAAAAAAATGCTACTCGCACTCTGTATGGTGGCTTTGGTAGGCTGTGCCAGTACGGAAGAATTTGTTGAAGGCTCGAAGATATTGGGCAGCTTGTTCTGGCATAGCGCACCCAGGACGGAAAACGTCTGTGTGACAGGCAGTTTCGGTGTGGAGTGTATTAGTTACACGGTACCAAACGACCAGCTCACCCCGGAGCAAAAGGCTGAAATAGAGCGGCAGGTGACAGAAGAATACCTGGAAGAGAAACGCCGAAAAGAAACTCCAAGAATCTGAAAAAATCCCCAACCCCCATCAAGAACCGCCCCCGGGCGGTTTTTTTGTGCTCGCTTTCCGACGGGCTTTTCCCGAATTATCTGGATGCACCCATGGCTGAAATCCGTTATACCGCCACGCGCGAACGCGTCAGCGGTTCACCCGAACTGATCACTACCAATCTTATGCATTGTGAGCGTGTGTGTCGTACCGAGGGCAAAGAGCACATTGCGCTAAGCGGCTACACAGAGAGCACGCTGTATCGTATCGATATCGAATGGCAAATCACGACAGCCCCCTTCGACCCGGATCAACTGCCGTACTGGAGAGAATTTGGAGCGAGCTGTGCCAATGGAGAGACGTTTGAATTGGATATTTCCGATATTACCGGTGGTCCCGGCACCCCGTTTTTCTGCCGATTGAAGCGTAACAGTTATAAGGAAAACCGGCACGAACACTTCTGGTTCCAGATTGCCTTGATTGCAGTGGAGGTGTAAGCGGTGCGCAACAACCCCGAAACCTTTGATCTGGCAAACCAGTCCCCCCAGCGCCCGCTGCGCCTGGTGGTGGAGATCGGCTATGACCTGCCGCTGTATATTACTTCCCACCGGGATATTCCCGGCCTGCCCGCCAATGCCATTCTCGGGGCCTTAAAAAAATGCTCGGCCACCAGCCAGCGTCTGCTGCCGGAACAGGGCAGGGCGGAGATCGGCAGCATCCGGTTTGAAGTGGTGGATATTGCCGGCCAGCTCTCCTATGTGCTGCGCGATGAACTGGAACAGGGCAGCGGTATCAAGGGCCGCACTGTGCGCCTGTACCAGGGCTTTGCGGGACTCAATTGGGAGGATTACCGCCTGGAGCAAACCCAGATTGCCGAGGAATCCGTTGCTTACAGCGAAGGGGTGTACCGGGTGCGCTGCCGGGATATCCAGCGGGAGATGCGTCGGGAACTGTTTGTGCCCAACGGCACGCGCCTGGCTGCGGATTTTGCCAAAACCGCCAGTACCCTGCGGGTGTTCGACACCAGCCGTTTTGAACCCAATCCCCATACCGCCGCCTATGGGGACGCCCCCAATCAATCCGTGTATTACCTGAAAATCCAATACCAGGACGGCTTTGAAATTGTGCGTGCCAGTGGCAAAACCACCAATAGTTTTACCGGCTGCGCCCGCGGCCTGTTCGGCACCTATGCCCGCGATCATCTGGTGCCCACCGACAACGACGACGAGCGCGGGATTGCGGTGGAGGAATTTATCTACCTGGAAGGGCCGGGCCCGCAACTGGCCTATGCCCTGCTCACAGGCCTTGTGCTCGGTACCAATCATACCTTGCCCGCTAATTGGCACCTGGGCATTGATCCCGCCCTGGTGGTGCGCGACGAGTTTGAACATATCGGCGCGGACTGGTATCAGCCCGGGGATCACAGCAAGGGTAAAATACTCAGATTTGATGGTTTGAAAAAAACCGACGGTAAAAAGTTTATCGAGACCGAGATTAATTTATTGCTCGGTGCCTTTATGCCGGTCAATGCCGCCGGACAATTGGGCCTGCGCCGTATGGCCGGAGTGCTGGCCAATGCCGCCACCGTGGCGGCCATTACCGCTGACGAGGTTACCCGGGCCGGCGAACTGAAATACCACCTGGCCGGCGTGCGCAATGTATTTGCGATTCACTGGAGCTGGTTCGAGCAACCGGGCTTCGATGGCAAATTCCTGCGTGCGAATAATTTGATTGATGCCGATTCCGTTGCCATACACGGCGAAGCCAAACCCCACACCCTGAAATTCCGCGGCCTGCACAACACCCGCCACACCTACACCACCATTAAAAATACTTTCGACGCCCTGCGCGATCGCTTTGCCGGCCCGCCGTTGAGTCTGCGCCTGCAACTACTGCCCAGCAACAACGACCTGGAGGTGGGGGATATCGTCAGGGTCACCCTGCCGCAGCTGCGGGATCATTCACAGGAGGTGGCCGACGGTATTCTGGACCGCGCCATGGA
>NZ_JAVAMR010000066.1:0-12828 GCF_030731025.1 Microbulbifer sp. 2205BS26-8
AACCAGGCAGCTGCTAACGGGAACCATCGCGCCGTTGTCCCCGACGGTACCTTATGCGCCGGCGGCCAGACAAAGTTTGCGGGCCTGGATCTGCCCCGCAATGACTGGGAAGCAACCCCGATCGTACCCAAGGCTGATGGAACTTTTGATTTCGAGTTTAAAGGCACTGCGCCACATGCCACGCGGGACTGGGTTTTCTATGTCACCCGGCAAGGTTATGTGCCCTCAGAGCCTTTAGAATGGAGCGACCTGTTTGAATTTTGCCGTTTGGGCAATGTGCCCCTGAGCGCTGATAGTCGCTATATTCTCAATACCAATATGCACCCGGTACCGGCGCCTACTGGCAGGATGCCTGGATTCAGCTTGAACCCACCACACAGCACCCAGAGTGAGGCAGGCGAACCAGACTGCCTGCCTTGCCATCCCACCTCCCCATGGGGTGATCCACACCCGGGATGCAAAACGGCTCTGCTTTCCAGAACCCACAAGTCAAAACTAGTCGTACTCAACACCGGGTATCACTCTCCCCAACCCATTTATCCAGGAGAGTAACAAGGATGTGCCCACGGCTTTCCCTAATGGCAATAATGGTATCAACAGGCATAAAGCACTCAATGCTTCTTGAGTCAATATCCAGGGAACCATTTTCTGGGAGGATAACAAGCCCCCCTTTAAATGCCACGCACAGCGAGCAAAAGTTTTGACCAATGCGTCAATTAGCAAACCCCGTTAACCAGCGCTATTGGCAATTGTGCATTTGGCAAAGACCAGGGTAATTAAAATTAACAATTGACATGAAATAATTAATATGACAGAAATCCAAGATATAAGAGGAACTGGCCGGGTAAATGGCGGTCTCTTGTCACTCATGGAACATCAAGCAGGAGAGTAGTCGCCAGGATGGTCTCTCTTGTACAGACCCTCTGCCCTGAAAGCAGGGAAGTATGTCTAGTAGCGCCATTGAGGGCACCCTATACCCGGGAACAACAATGCAGATCCCGCGCAGTAGTGAGGACCCATTTTGAAAGCTTCGAGTGCAATCCGCAATTTCGTAGAACACCCCCTAACCAATTTATTCGTTGGCCTCCTGCTCTTTGGCAGCGGCTTTGTTGAGGCCTATGAGAGCTTGCATAGTGACCTTAAAAACATGAACTTCGGCGCCCACCACGGATTGATGCTCTTTGGCACATTAAACGTACTTGCAAGTATCCCGGATATTATAGAGGGGATTGGCTCCGGAGCCAGTTACATTGAGCATCGAGCCAAGCGGCATCAACCATCCGATAAAGACAATCAGGAAACTGTGTAATAGGACCTCCCGCCCTGCTGGGCGGGCTTCTCATTTTTCATAGATAGACCGGCAGTTTCTGGATTTACGCTTACTTCCATCCACTAAAACGCACATTCCCTCCGCCTTCAGTTACACTATACTCGGCCACTTAACCTTGACCACCAGATCAATATCTAAATTTTAAATGACATAGTCCATTCGACAAAGCTTAACCCAGAGAGCGATAATTTCGGGTAAGGGACATGCAGGCATTGATGTATGCTGGAGCTGACAGCCAATCTGCTGTCGTAATTTGTCCTCCTTTTCGACAGGTTGCAGCGTCTCCATCAATGGAATCCAAATGACATCAGACCGTCTTAACTGGTTTTTTACGATTGCTGCCAACATCGGCGTTATTCTCGGGCTGGGTTTTTTGATACTTGAAATCCGCCAGAGCACCCTTGCGACACAAGCAATACTGAATCTTAATCTGGTCACTTACGGGCGTGAAAATGCTGAACTGCTGGCCTCTAATGATGAGCTGGCCGATATCGTCTTTCGCGGGGAGCAGGACCCAACTTCCCTCTCTCCGTTGGAACTGGAAAGGTTCCTTATCTTCACGACTTGGCGGATGACGGCGTGGGAGACAGCATTTTTGAATTATGATACCGGGGTTGTGGCCGATCGTTATTGGATAAGCTTCAACACCTGGTATTCAAGACTAGTAAAGAGCAAGCCTGGGTACCTGTATTGGTGGCTGGCATCTCGCCATGGTTTTGACCTCTATTTTCGCGAACACGTGGATCAGGTACTCGGGCTAGAATCGGATAGCACTACCAGGCAATAGCAGTTTGGAATTTGCAATAGTCATAATCCGGGCTCTGTGCACTCGGATTCAGTATAGCCCCACAGATGAGTTTTATTCGAAAACCACCGTGAGCTATCTGCACCTGGGTCTAATCAAGGGAGAGATTTCGACTTTTAGCGCTAGTAAAGTATCCACAACTTAAGCATGGGCAATTACTGTTCCCGGCTTAGATGTTGATCAATCATCCATAACCTGTCCTGACCCCAAACAACCAGAGAGTCTACCATCATAGCTGGCACACCCCAGAGCCCATACTCGTAGATCTCCTGACGATTCATCTCTGCAAACTCACGCCATTTTTCACTCATTAATGCATTTTCACAGCTTGGCCAGTCGAGAGCTAATTCCCGACACAGTGACCGCAGGTTTTTCAGGTTGGAGATATCAATTGCTTTTGACCAGCTTGCACTCGTCATGGCGAGCACATATTCGCGCTCCTTACCCATATTTTTGGCAACGTAAAAAAGCGCCAGGGCGTTTTCTACACCTTTACCCAGAGGGTCGGAAATATAGCCGAAGGGAATGTTATGGCGGTTAGCCTCACGCTTGGCATCTAACAAAATATATAAACGTTTGGAGGCAGGAACTGATAATCCTCTCATCACCATAGGCAATACGGGTTTAAGATCCAGTTCACATTGGTAGTGATCTGCAAGGGCAAACAATCTTGTTAACAAGATATATGAATAAGGACTGCGAAAGGAAAAATAACAGCTTAGGACTTTGCCTTTTCCAGAATCAGCTGCTCCCGTGCATTTATTCTGATCAGGGCTCGGAAATAACAGTTCCCCATCGGTTAATCGTCGTTCGAGGTAATGAAGTCTATCGAGCCCCCAGTATTTTTCACCAGCATACTCAATCATAGCTGTCAGGTAGTGGCCACGCTTTGGCATAACAATGTTATTGCTAGCAAGCTGTTGTTGCAATACCAAGATGTTTGTACTTTGTATAGCGGGAATAGCGGTATGTGTTACCCACAAGGATTGAAAAATAGCGGCAATGGCTTCCCACGGTTGAGAGCCTTGTGCCGCCTCACACAATACCAGACTCGCCTTCTCGGAGAAGCTGCTACGCTTTACCGGCGGCTCTATATTATAGGCGAGTGCCAGGCGCTGACAGTCTTCTATGGCATATTCAGCCAGCAATTGACGCTCTGGATAACAACTGTCTTCGAGCTGAGTAACAATGATCGGATGTAAAGTAAGAGCGTATTTCTCACAAAACTCGTGAAGTACCTGGCTCAACAAATAGGAATACGGGTCATCGGCACGCAGATAACAATAACCGTGGCCCTGCTTGCGGCGCCTTAATAATTTTTTTTCTGCCCGCCGATAATTCCTTACTCTTCTTTTGTCACTGGTATACCAGCGGGCAAACAGGGAGACTAAGCGTTTTTTTACAGTCAATACTTGGCCCTAACGTAGCTTACAATCACTTTGACTCGTTAACCATGGCTGGTGTATTTTCCCATAATGTTTTCAATGCGCTTAATCACTATCGGCTTATCCCTCTCGAAGGATTTCCAAGCACTATAAAAACCAATTCCTCTGGCGAACCTGCCCACGCATGCCCGATGCAGAAAGCCAAGGGTATTGCTATCAAAATCCTTTTTGCCATATCCAGGCAGATCAATCAATAGCAATCCATATATAGTTTTGGACTAGATTCAAAACTATATATGGATCGCACACTTGTGTTATCAAGCTTTGGCTCTGCATCCACTAGCAACACTATACTGCCGGCCAGTTTCAGCCAATCTCCTAACTTGCCTGATACCACTGGCACGAGCATTCAGAAAGAGATAGCGCTATACCCTCTAATACTACCCTGATTACACTCTGAACTACCGGTGGAAAACAGCCTTATAACAGATTAAATTTCACTATCTGCAGATTTTAAGAGACCATTGGGATAATGTAAATCGTGCAGGCGCCGAACAGACAATACAAATGGCGATAACGAGGCTATTTGAGACCATTCAGGCTCTGCCTGGCTGCCGTCACCTCTCTTGCATTCGTTCCCCTGCGCCCATCGTCCCTCTCCCCCCCACTGATGACCATAGCGAGTGGTGCCACCAGGATCATGGCCCATCCATTCAACACCTGGTACAGGCTTGAAGAAGTACAATTCGGTATATTTAAATGGTGCTTTTTCTTTCTTATCGGGTACAGTTTGGCTATTACATCGGGAATCTGGCATTACCCGCCCCGTTCGATTGTAATCAGTTCTACAAAGGGATATAAAGGTGATCAAATAGGAGGCAGATTCCATTATATTGCCTTCGGCCACGGGTGTGGCCGCCACAGATACTGCTGAAAGGCCCCGGGTAACCTCTTCAAAGATCCATACGGGTCCACGCAACCCAGCAGAGCAAGATAGAGCGGCAAAAGGTGAGCCAGCACGGTTTTTTATTCCCTGTGCAGGAATGCTTCGATCCCAGGCATGCAAACAAGAAGGGTACCCTGGAGAGTGATAGCCGTGTTTTGCGGTCTTATACGGCAAGACTTCGCGCTTACTTGTCCTTTGCCAAACCAGGCTGGCAGATTTCTCAGCAGGGTAAATATGATTGAAGTGGAAAACTGTTTATCGGATTTAACATGGAGGGCTTCAGCTATGCCAACTGGAAGACAACTGCTCAATCAACTGGAAGTAGATGCACCCGTTTTTGGCGTTGCCTATTCAATCATTAATTGGTCGGGCCTTGCCAAAGGCGTCTCTATTTCTCCATCGGGCATTACCAAACTTTTAGGAAAACTGGTGGAAGATGGTCACGCAACCACTTTTATGATTGAGAATGGCAACATCACCATGACAGGAATGAGTGATGAAGGCTGGGTCTTTTATGGAGGACCACTGGGCAGAACCAACTGGGCCAGAAACACTTTGAATGCAAATACGGACGTCTATTATACAAAATGTACTGCAGAGGATGTGATAAAATACAAACAAATACAAGATGAGCTGGAAAATGCCGACAACACTCAGTACCACGAAGTCTGGCCCAATATCCCCGGCAGAACACGATACGAGAATTGCATAAGCTCCAGCCACATGATTGTACACAAAATGAGCTTCGGCACTGCTCTGGCCACGAAAGGGGTATGGATACCTTCAATCAGTAACTGGGCTACCTGGACGGCCACAAAGATGTCTGCCTGGAAGCACAAGCGGTTTACCCATGTGAATACACATATGCCCTAAGCCCCTGCACGCGAGGGAATTTTCACCATAGACACCCAATGCCCGGCAAGCAGACAGATTGCCGGGCCGATTGAGCACTGACACTTGTTACCTTAGCCCCAAGCCAAAGAGTCCCTTACAAATGGGACTGCACTTTCAAGAGCAACCCCGACAGGCCCTGAAGCCCCGCTCGGCATTTTTGTGTGAAAACCAAGCAGATATGGGCCAATTTGCTTTTCTCTCCCAGGTTTTCTCCAGCAACATTTTCTCAGCATATTTACACAATAACCTTTTACAGGGCTGCAGAAATGAAAACTGCCACGAACACTGTTGCCTTGACCAGAGGGGAGTCCGTAAGATAGGGCCCCGGCTGTACATTGGCTTTCCTACCCAAAGCCTCCTGCCTGGCAATCCAGCAATCCTATATTTGCGAAAGAAAGAAAACCCCTCAATGCTCAACTATACACTGGTAAAACAGGTTCATGTCACTACTGCAGTGATTAGTCTCTTTCTATTTCTTCTGCGAGCAGGGTTGGATTTCAGCAAAAAAACCCACTGGCGACATACACCATTACGCCTGGTGCCCCATGTCAACGATACTTTATTACTGTCGGCAGCCATTGCCCTGGTAATTCTCGGTAATTGGAATCCGGCTCTGTACCACTGGCTTGCAGCGAAATTGGTATTAGTTTTAGGCTATATCGCTGCGGGCTTCCTGGCCCTGCACCAAACGCTGTCATGGCGTACCCGTATTGCGGCCGCTCTACTGGCACTCGTGCAAATAGCATTCATCTTCTACCTGGCAATCATTAAACCAGTGCTTTGGTAGGTTTTCTCAATGGAATACGCTTGGCAATCGAACAGAAATCCAGGGGCTTCTGATTGCCCGCCTGGGAAATACTGGCGCAGCAAAGCGCAAGAGTGTGCATGCCAGTGGCCCCCATCAGTTGCTCTCTGCACATATCGGGCTATTGGAATTCGAGAGGGTGTCTTGCGGTGCGCATTACCGCAACAGGATAGACAGAGTATGCACTTGGAAAGGGCTGAACCAGACGGCTTCACATGACGGGAGTACAGCCGGAGCGAGACACCCCGGCTCACTATTGTGTTATCAAAAGTGCTTAATTGAGCTTCTCTTTAATCCGCGCTGCCTTACCAGTCAGACTACGCAGGTAATACAGTTTGGCTTGGCGCACATCGCCACGGCGCTTTACCTTGATACTGTCGACCAGTGGACTGTGGGTCTGGAAAGTACGCTCTACTCCAACACCATGGGAAATTTTACGTACAGTGAAGGAGGAGTTGAGGCCGCGATTACGCTTACCGATTACCACTCCTTCAAACGCCTGCAGGCGCTCGCGATTACCCTCTTTTACTTTTACCTGAACAATTACAGTATCGCCGGGTGCGAAGGAAGGTACCTCGCTCTTTAGCTGCTCTTGCTCCAATTGCTGGATAAGTTTGTTGGTCATTTGGATTGCTCCCAAACAGAGTTTGTGTAGCTTCTCAGCTAGTTTACCGAACTACTAGCGCCTCCCGGCGAATCCGGCATCAAGTTTTCAGGAATTTCGCTCTCGCCGGATTTCTGCCAGCAATTGCTCCTGTTCTTCACTCAGCTCCAATCCCTCCAGAAGATCGGGTCGGCGCTGTTGCGTGCGCGCCAGAGCCTGCTTAAGACGCCAGCGGCGAATTTTTTCATGGTTGCCCGAAAGTAACACTTCGGGAACCATTTTCCCCCGGTACTCCTCAGGCCGGGTATAGTGGGGACAATCCAGCAGGCCTGCGGAAAAAGAATCTTCAGTCACCGATTGATTGTGCCCGAGAGCTCCGGGTATCAAGCGGATGATTGCATCCATCATGACCATAGCAGCCAACTCACCACCACTGAGGACATAGTCACCAATAGACCATTCCTCGTCGATCAAGGACTCTATGATACGCTCATCCACCCCTTCATAGCGCCCTGCCAGCAATACCAGATTTCCGGCAACCGAAAACGCTTCGATGTTACGCTGGCCCAGTTGCTGCCCCTGCGGAGACAGATAGATACTCCGTACAGGCTCACCCTCCGCTCCGGCCCAGGCACGTGCAGCCTCCAGGGCCTGGTAAAGGGGTTCCGCCAACATCACCATTCCCGGACCACCACCATAGGGCCGGTCATCCACGCTACAGTGCCTGTCACTGGTGAACTCGCGGGGATTCCAGCAACGCACCTCCAGCAGGCCCGCTTTCACAGCCCGCCCGCTGACACCATAATCAGTCAGTGCGGCAAACATTTCCGGAAAAATGCTTACAAGAGCGATTTTCTTCAACATCGCTCCAACCCTTAGAAAGCGGGGTCCCAATCGACAGTAATCACACCGGCCTGCAGATCTATCTCGAGAACAAACTGGCCCGGCAGATAGGGGATCAAACGCTCGCGCCTGTCAGCACCACCACGCACCACCAAGACATCATTGGCACCTGTTTGCATCATATGCGCGACATTACCAAAATCATACACCTCACCCTGAAAGTGGCTGACTACCCGCAACCCTTCAAGCTGGTGCCAGTAGTACTCACCCGGTTCAAGTACGGGCATTAAACCACGCACAACCGCTATGTCGCACTGGCAAAACTGTGTCGCCTCATCGCGACTGTCTATCCCTTTGATATGTACGACCAGGCCCTTACCGTGGTGCCTGCCAGCATCTATTTGATAGGTCTCCCAGCCTTTTGGCCCCCGCAACCTCCAATTGGGGAACTGCAGGATATTGTCCATCGGTTCTGTATAGGAGTGTACCTTTACCCAACCGCGCACGCCATAAGCGGTGGTTATGCGCCCAACAGTGACCAGGTCAGTGAAATTATTCCCCTTCTCTGTCACAAGCGCACCAACAGGGGCAAATCAGGCGGCTTCTTTCAGCAGCTTGCTGACACGGTCAGAAACCTGGGCACCTCGGCCCAGCCAGAAGTCCACGCGCTCACGGTCAATACGCAGACGCTCTTCCTGGCCACGGGCAACCGGGTTGAAGAAGCCAACACGCTCTATAAAGCGGCCGTCGCGAGCGTTGCGGCTATCGGTAACAGTCAGGTGATAAAACGGGCGCTTTTTAGCACCGCCACGAGCCAAGCGAATGGTTACCATGTAACTTTCCTGTAGGTTCAATACTGGGTGGCCGCACGCTTCGGCCACCGAAATAACTTTGCCGGCAGCGCACCCGGCTGAAAGGCGGCGTATTCTAATGCAGCCCTGGGGATTTGTATAGCGCTGTATCTAATCGCGCCCAGCGTCCCGAGGCGCTACTTTTTCTTGAATCCAGACGGCAAGCCACCGGGCATACCGCCCATACCGCCAGGCAGGCCCCCACCCATACCGGGCAAGCCGCTCATGCCGCGCATCATTTTACCCATGCCACCACCCTTGAGCTTCTTCATCATCTTGCCCATCTGCTTGTGCTGCTTGAGCAGGCGGTTCAGGTCCTGCAGATGGGTTCCGGATCCGGCAACGATTCGGCGCTTGCGGGAACCATTGAGGAGTTCTGGATTGCGGCGTTCAGCCGGGGTCATGGAGGAGATGAGCGCATCCATACGCCTGAACTCTTTACCCATATCCGCCTGTTGAGCGGCCTGGGCCAAGCCGCCCATACCTGGCATCTTTTCCAGCAGGGAGCCAAAGCCACCCATATTTTGCATCTGCTGCAGCTGGTCGCGCAGGTCTTCTAAGTCGAAGCCTTTACCCTTCTGCACCTTCTTGACCAGCTTTTCAGCCTTGCCCTTATCAATCTTCTGTTCCGCCTCTTCGATCAGAGACAGGATATCCCCCATGCCAAGAATGCGGGAGGCAATGCGATCCGGGTGGAAGGTCTCCAGCGCATCGGTCTTTTCCCCGACACCGATAAATTTAATGGGCTTACCGGTCACCTGGCGTACAGACAGCGCGGCGCCGCCACGGGCATCACCATCGGCCTTGGTCAGGATGACACCGGTGAGCGATAGGGCCTTATCAAAGGCACTGGCGGTATTCACAGCATCCTGACCGATCATGGCATCGATCACGAACAGCGTTTCAGCTGGGCTCAGCGTGTCGTGCAATTCGCGGATTTCATCCATCAGCTGGGCATCAATATGCAGGCGTCCCGCCGTATCCACAATCAATACATCGGCAAACTGTTTACGCGCGGCTTCAACCGCCCCTTTGGCAATATCCAGAGGTTTTTGCTCCGGGGTAGACGGATGGTACTGAGCTCCCACCTCACTCGCGAGGGTTTCCAATTGTTTGATGGCCGCCGGGCGATAAACATCGGCGCTGACCACCATCACTTTCTTCTTCTCGCGCTCCTGCAGGAACCTGGCCAGCTTGGCAACACTGGTGGTCTTACCGGCCCCTTGCAGGCCGGCCATAAGGATAATCGCAGGGGGCTGGACAGCCAGGTTGAGAGGTTCTGCAGCCGCACCCATGACCTTTACCAACTCATCCTGAACAATCTTGACGAACTGTTGACCCGGGTTCAGGGCCTTGCTCACTTTCTGTCCCACCGCTGCGGTGCGCACCTGCTGCACAAAGGCCTTGACGACTGGCAGGGCGACATCTGCTTCGAGTAGTGCTTTTCGCACTTCTCGCAGGGTATCGCGGATATTGTCATCGGTCAGGCGGGCCTTGCCGGTGACTTTCTTTAGAGCCGCTGATAAGCGGTCACTCAGGTTATCGAACATAAATTCGCCTCGATTTCTCCGGCTGCGGACTGAACCCCGGTGCGCAGGGCCGCGGAACCATTCACAACACCCTGTCTGAGGCGCGGCAGTATAGCCCAGGTACCCGCGCAGCCGAAATAACGCCAGACCTTTCCTGTTCAAGCGGGCTGTGACACACTCCCTGTCAGTTGCACTAATGATACGGATCAAATCAATGGCGGCTTACGCCCACTGGACAGCCATCGCCCTCTACCTTGCCACTACCGCTGTTGCGGCGACAGCCCTTGCCCGCAAGCGTCAACCAGACAACAGGCTGCTTCTGACACTACTTGCCGCAGCGCTGACTGCCCATGGGATCTCCCTGGTGCATACCCTGTTTTCCCCCCTGGGCTACCGCTTCGACCTGCTGGCGATGCTGTCACTGGTTACCTGGGTGGTTAACCTGCTGCTGTTAGTGCTTGCTGCGAGGCGCCCCCTGACCTTGCTAATTTTGATTTTTGCCCCGATAGGGGCAATCACGGAGTTCGCCGCCTCACATACCTGGGGCACAGCCACGCTTCACGGTCAGCTATCCGCGGGTATCGCCGTCCATGCACTGCTCTCCATTTCCGCTTACTCCCTGCTAACCCTGGCGACACTGCAGGCAATCTCTCTCTACTATATGAACCAACAGCTGCACAAACACCGGCCGGTGGGAGCTGCCCGCCTACTACCCCCTTTGCAGAGCATGGAGTCACTGCTCTTCGGCCTGATTACTTTTGGCCAGTTACTGTTGACCGCCTCTCTGATGACGGGCTTTGTCTTTGTAGGCAACCTTTTCGAACAGGGACCCATGCACAAAACTGTCCTCTCCATTGTCGCCTGGGTACTCTATAGTATTCTGCTCTGGGGACATTGGCAGCGGGGCTGGCGCGGCAATACCGCTGTACGCTGGACTCTGAGTGCCTTCGCCGCCCTGATGCTGGCCTACTTCGGCAGCAAGCTGGTTTTGGAGGTGATTCTCCAGCGCGGGTAGCGGGAGGTAAGAAAAAGGACTGGAATACTTGCAGAGGTCGGCATTCTGCTCCAATATTTCCGCTTCGAATCAAAAAGAGTTCTCCCTTGAACGAGATCCACCCGGGCCTGCTGTTCAGCCTGCTAGCCCTGCTGGTCGTCATATCAGCTTTTTTTTCCAGCTCCGAAACCAGCATGATGGCGCTGAACCGCTATCGCCTTCGGCACCAGGCCAAAAGCGGGCACCGCGGCGCTAAACGCGCCATGGAGCTGCTTGCGCGACCCGATAAGCTGATAGGCTCTATTCTCATAGGCAATAACCTCGTCAACGTGCTTGTATCAGTCATTGCCGGATCAGTATTTGCACAAGCTTATGGTGAGTTGCTAACCACGATAGTATTAACCCTCACCCTACTGATCTTTGCCGAGGTCACACCTAAGACAATTGCCGCACTACACCCAGAGAAAATCGCATTTCCAGCCTCTCTGGTTTTACGCCCTTTACAGTGGCTACTTACCCCACTGGTTCTGCTAGTAGGCAGCATCTCCAACGGCCTTGCGCGCTTGCTGGGAGTAGAACCAGTCGTCAACAGCGAGGCTGAACATCTGGCTCCAGAAGAACTTAGAACTGTGGTTTTTGAGTCCGGCGCTTTGCTTCCCAGCAAACACAAGGGAATGCTGCTCAACGTACTGGACCTGGACCAGGCCACTGTGGAAGACATCATGATTCCCCGCAACGAAGTCATGGGTGTGGATTTGGAACATACTGCCGAGCAGATACTCCAGCAACTGGCCGAGAGCAGCTATACCCGCCTGCCGGTCTTTACAGGCGATATCAACCAAGTGGTTGGCATCCTGCACCTGCGCCGCGCCGCGCAGATCCTGCGTGACGGCCCGCAGAATTTTTCCGTAGCACGCCTAAAATCTTTCACCGATGACCCCTACTTTGTACCCGAGGCAACACCACTGCCCACACTGTTGATGAATTTCCAGAAAACCAAACGCCGTATGGGACTGGTAGTGGACGAATACGGCGAAGTCATGGGGATTGTTACCCTGGAGGACCTGCTGGAGGAAATCGTCGGTGATTTTACCGCAAGTCCGGTGCCCAGCGATGACCAAGAGATAATCGCCACTGAAGACGGCTGGTATAGGATAGCGGGCGGCACATCCATACGCGATATCAATCGCACTCTGGGTTGGCACCTGCCAACCGATGGCCCTAAAACCTTTAACGGTCTGGCCATGGAATATCTGGAAAGCATCCCCGACGGCAATATCAGTTTCTATATCCAGAACTACCTGGTGGAGATTGAGGAAGTTTCCAATACAATGATCACTCGCGCACGCGTAAAGAAAATCAGCAGCTAGCCCGGATTTTGCACGGCCAGCTTCACACCGCAGCATTTTATGCTTTTGGCCTGAGCGGTACTGGAACTGCTGGCTCTTGCTGGCAATTTATCCTCTTTGAACAGGTTTTGTTCGATCCAGGCTGCGTTGGACACAACTTTCCCTTACCCCGTTATTTGTCTGTGCCGGGAGCAGCACTTCAAGACTCTACGTCGGCACCAAACGGGTAGCCAGCTTGCAGAAGAATTTCTCTGTCAGGAAGCAATGTCGGCAGCAGGAAGCGAAAGCGGCGCGTATTCTTGATCATCACGGCCCCAACTTTGATCAAGCGATTGCGCAAGGTGGCTACCGAGGCTTTGCCCAGTTTGGTGTCTTGTAGCTGCTCCCGCAGATATTCATACAGTACCCAGGCCTGTGCCAAGAGCAACAGTCGCCATTGGTTCGGCCAGGCAGGAGGTGCGACTGGCGAACAGGTCCATCTGCTGGTCCTTAA
>NZ_JAVAMR010000067.1:0-12798 GCF_030731025.1 Microbulbifer sp. 2205BS26-8
AGATGAAAGTAACCATAGCAAGGTACCTATTGTCCTGTTTGTTGATGGCTCCGGTTGCTACAGCGCACGCCGGGAGTCATTGCAGAGCTTTTGGAAGCTGCCCGAGTGGACACAGGCCGCATTATTAATCGTGGATAAGCCGGGGATGAAGCCTGGGATGGGTGTGCCAAAGGCATGTCCTGATGAGTTTGCGAACTACTATTCTGTAGATCAAAGAGTTTTTGATCATCTTAGGGCTATACAATACCTACGAAAGAACGCTGCATGGTGGAATGGAGAGATCCGCCTGTTTGGTTGGTCCGATGGTGGAGCGATGGGCGCGCATATAGCCGCTTACACACCAGAAGTGGTGCGGGCTGTTCTAGGTGGCATGGGGGGAGCAATACCCATGAGCCAACAGTTTGAAGATTTCATAATTTGTGCAGAAGATCGATTGCAGGAATCGCAATCAAAGCAGGACTGTGTTCAAAAACTGAGAGTGCAGTTTCAGGAGATTCGCGATAATCCGACGTCAAAGAAAACATGGTCGGGTGACCATAACACCTATAAAGCGTGGTCGACGCGGCTGGATCAGATGGAGTACTACCTGATGAGGGAACTGACCATCCCTTTTCTTGTAGTACATGGTGAACTTGATCGAGATGGCACACCAGTGCAAAGTGCCCGGTTACTGGTGGATTGGCTGCGTCGAGATGATGTGACCAACTTTGAATACTGAGAGGTGCCTGGAATGGGACACTCACCGCTGACACTGGATCGAAAGAGGTCGGACAAAATCATAAATGCAATGCTGAGATGGTTGTTAGAGATGCCACTCGGTGAGGGTGGCCCGCCTAAATATGGGACTTCTGCTCAGGATGAAAGTTATTAACCATATAGCAACCAAAAGCCGGCTACTGCTGGCTTTTGATCCTACACAGGGAGTTAAGGATTGTGAAACAATATGAGAACTCTTGAAATCATGGGAGGGTGTTCAAAACTCTGTGTCAGCCAAGTAGCCTCATAGGCTGATATATTTCTCCAGGCGGTCCGGGAAGTGGGTCGTTAGCTGTGACAGCGTCAAGTTCCAGCTCTGGATCAGATGCGTCCAGCGCTCGGAGGCTTTGTAGCTTTACACAATTGTTGATCACTGATTGTTAATTTTTAATTTGTCTTTTCGAGTGTGACAAGGAGGCAGCACTAGCTGCGTGATACAATCATCCAGTATACTTCTTAGTGGGATATTTGAAATATGTACCATTTACGAAATCCCTAATCACTGTTGGGTGGTAGCTGGGGAGAGTAATAGCCTGACGTGCTAAGTACTTTTATACTCCATAGCTCATCACAGTAGTACAACCACTAACTAAAAATTACTCGCCTGAAAGGTAATGATTTAAACCCTTGATTCGGACAAATCAATGTTCATGAAGAAAAATGCAACCTTAGGTATATTTTTATTAATTACTATCCTCGCGGGCTGCAGAAGTGATAACAATAGCAATTCAGCACCAGAATCAGAACTAGAACCAACACCAAAAGTAGAACTGACGCCAGAACTAGAGATGTTCTATGACGTCACTCTTGAAGCGGTCGACCATCAAGGCAATGCACAAGCCAGTTTCCACCTTGAGTGGAAGCTAAATACTGATGAGGGAAATACCCTACAACCCCATCATTTTCGGCTTGAAGGTTCCTATGGCAGTATCGTGGGATCCGATGGCGGCCTTCCAGGGTCCAGAGTGCTTTTTGATTTTATATCCAAGAATGCACGTAGTTTTGATTTTCATGTTCCGCTGCACTTGTTCCAGCCGAATCCCAACAAGAATATCCAATTTCAGCTGCATGCAGTCGATAGTGAAGGAAAAATTTTAGCGTCAACGGATGCCTTAGATACGCCGGAAAGCGCTGAATCTAGACAGCTTATCAGCTATTTAAAGGCTGACGAGTCTCTCAAAGAAGAGCTTTTTGGATACTCAACTGCCATTTCTGCTGATGGCTCTCTTTTGGTTACCTCCGCCATACATTTTTCAGAGGAACAAGACTCTCAGGGTGCTGTTTATACCTTTGAGCGCGATGATAACTTTATATGGAAGCAGGTGGATAAGCTGACTGAAGCTATCCCGCGCTCTGATGGACAGTTTGGTCGCAAGCTACAGCTTTCGGATGATGGGCAAATACTTGCAGTTATGTCGCAAACATTTAAATTTCATTTATTTAAACGTGAAAAAGATGGCTGGGAATCCTTTAACACCTTTTCTCACCCTTACAATTGGCGAGACACCTTTCTATATAGAAACCCATTAGCTTTATCCGCTAACGGTAAGCGCTTAGCAGCCAAAACCCTAGAGGGGATTGCAGTCTATGCAATTGATATCACCGCAGAAGAAGGTTCCGAGGTGCAGTATTTGCAAACACTGAGCCCGGAGTTTACTGGTGCAGATGCAGATCCAGAGTTCCCGGTGAAATATCTTTATGAGTCTAAGTTTGGTTCAGGGCTAGCTTTTTCTCAGAATGGTAAAGTGTTGGCTGTTGGTGCGCCGCGTGACTGGATTGATCCGGGTGATTTAGAATATACAGTTTCAGGTCCCGATAATATTGACTATGGTGCAGCATTTATTTTCCGGGAAACTGCCAACGGTGCCTGGGAGCAAGCTGTTTATCTAAAAAGTTCCGATTCTAACTATGGCCAAAACTTTGGATACACCGTCGCTTTGTCCAACAATGGCAGGGTGCTTGCGGTTGGCGCGCCGCGGGAAGTTGGCTCGGGTACTGGAGTTACGGCTACACCTCCAGTAGAGCTTGACTATGATTTCATCTACGCTGGTGCTACCTATGTGTATCGCGAACCGGTTGAAGCAGAAAAGAAGAATCCTTGGACTGGATATGACGATAACAACATGCCGGGGAAACCGACTTATATAAAATCACTTACGACCCAGCAAGGTGAACGTTTTGGCAACACTATTCAATTGTCCAAAGATGGTGGCATTTTGGCTATTGGAGGTCCTTACAATAACGGCGGTGCTGTAGGCGTCGGAGGACCAATTGAAGATCAATCCAAGGTATCCTCTGGTGCGGCCTTTATGTATCTGTATAATTCCTTATCAGGTTCATGGGAAATTGGCAACTATATTAAAGCTAGCAATACAGATCCGCGTGATTTCTTTGGTTACAATTTATCATTATCAGCTGATGGGCAGACATTGGTCGTTGGAGCTCCCTTTGAAAACGGCGATACAGACGGGACTGGAGGCACAAGTCAGGACAACAATGATGCAGATCGAGCAGGCGCAGTGTACGTTTATTAATTGAGTTGACTGTGAATACACTAGAAGGCCAGCCAATAGGGATCCTGGGGGTTTTGCCGCAGGCGAGGACCCCCTAATTCTGTCAACGCCCACATCCCAAATCGTGTCTTTTGCTGCCTTTTTTAAGAGTTTCGCTGCTCATAGTACGAGTTAATCTCTGCTCTTGAGTAGCCATATTGCTCCAATAAGTCTTCGAAGAAACCTATATCGATAAGCTCCTCTGATCACTGGTTCATAGGGCAACATCCATTCATCAGGCCCCTTATTCCCTTTGCTCTAGTTCCGGCTATCACTAAATAGGCTGGTGAGCCTGAATGCAAGACCCTACTAAGGCGGTGCGCCCCTTTTTAGAATCACCTGGCGGTCGCTATGTTCAAGATGAAGAATACAAAGCATTTCCTAATTACCATCTAAGCTAAGCCGAGCTTCAGTAATCTTTCCGGCATTGGCGGCGTCCGGAGAGAAACGTAGACAAGCCGGGGAATAAGTGCACACAGGTCGAACCTGCGGTTAAAACGATATTGGAACTCCGCCAGGTAGCGTTGTGCATATTTCGGTCGTATCGCATGGTAGGTACTGCGCAACGCACTTTTTAAATTGCCGAGTGCCGTGTTCACCCAGTAGAACTCGGGCTCCTCAACGGAGGCGCGGCCACCACCGCAGACGATCTTGTCGTGGTCGCAGCCGGCCTCAGTGACAGCATTGAAGCACGCCAGACCATCCGAGATAACGATACTGCCTTTGCTTAGGTAACGCTTGCTCCAAGCGGCGATTTCAGTACTTCGGAAGCCTTGCACTACAGAGAGTTTGATCCAGGTGGGCTGCCCTTCCTTCGTAGTTTCAACCGCAGCCACGAAAGGCGTCTTACTCTCAGCGCCGCGTCCCGGCTTGCACCCAGTACGCTCACCGCCGAGATAGGCATCGTCCAACTCGATGAAGCCAGATAGCTTGTACTGCTGGTCTCGGCATAGTTCAGGCACTGTCACGCCGTTTTCGGCCTGCTTGAGTATCGCCAGAATCTGGCTGTCGCTGTACTTCGATTTTTTCATGCAGAATCTCCTGTGTGTATTTTACGGGAAAATTCTACTTTTGGTTCCGGTGGGTTTTCGGGGTGATTACCGCACCGCTATACCCTGGTTGCGAAATTGATTACGCCAATTGTACAAGGTTGGCTCGGAAACGCCGGTCTTCCGGCTGACTTGGGCTACTGGCATGGCATTCGGCGGCATCATCATTTGAACTGCTCGCTCTTTAAAGCCATCGTTATATCGTGACATCCTCCACTCAATTACCGTCCCCAAATACAGTGATGATTAAAAAGCGGGCACGACAATTATGCTGACATAGGGGGAACACCAGAATTGACAATAACTCCGCCCACATACTCTTGGCCTATGAGTAATGGCAACGATATTCGACACGGAAGGCACGGTGTTTTCAAGATGCACGCTCATTTGGTCTTTGTTGCGAAATACCGCCGCAAAGTATTCGATAGCGACGCCATCCAGCGGCTCCGCACCATCTGCGCTGACTTTGAAACGCAACTGATCGAGATGAATGGCGAGGACAACCATATTCACTTCTTGTTGGAATACCTGCCGAAAGTGGTGATATCGAAGCTATTAACCCGGCGGACTAATAGTTCCTGCATGCTACACAATTAACTAAGTAGTATGTGGAGTAAGATACCATCCTGCACTGAACAATAAGTCCACCGGGTTAATAGTGAACAGTCTCAAGGGCGTACCCAGTCGTCTGCTACGCAAGAAGTATTCCGACACCCAGAAACGTTACTGGAAAGGCGTACTGTGGTTGCCGTCCTACTTCGCTTCATCCTGTCTGTGATGGTGCACCAATCTCCATCAAGCGCCAGTACATCGAACAACAGCAGACCCTACACTGAACGGCGGGGCTTGCCGCGTACAGGGTCTAGACCCTGTTAGGCTTTAATCGAGCATTCCTCTACATCACACAAAGAGTAGCGATCGAAATCACAGTATGGACTACTAAATGGCGGCCGAATGCACTCATGGTCATATAAAATAAAACCAGCTTGTATAATTTTGGCTGCTGCCATTATCGATCTGTCTGATTCTGACACTATCGTTAGACCAGGTATGAATGGGGTCTTGGACTGAGAGCCAAATAATGCAAGTATACTATAAACCTCTGTAGCTGTAGGTCCATAGCTAAGCACATCATAATTAAATGAAGCTAGGCCTTTATTAGTAAAAACCAAACTGTTGATAAAGATTTCTCTCTCTACTTCCGATAGGGCGACCAAGGGGGTATTTTCTATCGGTGCACTAGCTAAATAGGTTTGTAAATCTATTTGGTTTTTTATCGGAGCTAGCAATAAATTCGTAGCTTTAGTTTCTTTCCAGGCCTCATATTGCAGGTTTACATTGTCTTCAGAAAGTGCTTGTTGAGAAAAAAAATTAATAAAAGTGTAGTTATTGTACCAATTAAATTTTGTAGTTTCATGGTAATTTCCTTTTATTGATCAAATTATATTTGATATCCTTAAAGGCTAATGAAAGCTAATTAGCATTTATGTTATATCTTATTGTTGTGCAGAAATCAACGGTGTCCGGTTAAAATCACGTATACCTCAGAAGCATTGGCATCAGCTGGCCCCTCTCCTTATCCAATTGCACTTATTATCCGAAACCGCATTTGAAAAAAAGCAGCGTATCTGGTTGATTTGTTGTCGCCAAACAATGAAACCAATCAGGAATACGCCGCTATGGATAAGAATACCGTTGTTGAGTTTACAGGTCGACAGGAAACCGCAGACCCGCTGACTGAGTAGAACTCGGGCTCCTCAACGGAGGCGCGGCCACCACCACAGACGATTTTGTCGTGGTCGCAACCGGCTTCAGTGACGGCATTGAAGCACGCGAGGCCATCCGAGATAACGGTACTGCCTTTGCTCAGGTGGCACTTGCTCCATGTGGCGATTTCAGCACTTCGGAAGCCTTTAACTACGGAGAGTTTGACTCGGGTGGGGTTGGCCTTCCTTGGTGGTTTCAACGGCGGCCACGAAAGGTGTCTTGCCCTCAGCGCCGCGCCCCGGCTTGCATCCGGTGCGCTCACCACCGAGATAGGCATCGTCCAGCTCAATGAAGCCGGACAACTTGTATTGTTGGTCTCGCTCCAGCATCACCTGCATGAGCTTCTGTTTCATGCGCCAGGCGGCGTTGTAGGAGATACCCAAGTGGCGAGCCAGCTTCATGCTTGAGATGCCTTTCTTGTCCTTGGTGATGAGATAGATGGCCAGGAACCACACGGTAAGAGGCAGCTTGCTGGAATCGAATATGGTGCCGGCAGTAATCGAAGTTTGCCGGCGGCAGCGGTTGCACTGCTGTAGCTTCCTGTAGGCGAGTTGGCAGCACTGGCCGTGACCACAGTGAGGGCAACGAAAGCCCTCTGGCCATCGCCAGCGATAGAGAGCGTCGAAGCACTTCTCTTCGCTGCCATACTGATTGATGAATTCGCTCAAACTGGTGCCTTTCTGGAACTGTACCTTGTTGCGGGCCATTGCGGATTCCCTTGCAGATCAAAGAGATAACTGTATTTATATGCAGTTAAATGTGGCTTAGCAAGAGTGGTAATTAGGAACACTTAAACACCAGATTCGGTTATAACTCAAGCTCTATGAACGCCAGCTGATGCCAATGCTTCTGAGGTATACGTGATTTTAACCGGACACCGTTGATTTCTGCACAACAAATAAGATATAATATAAATGCTAATTAGCAGGCTGCTGAAAAATCCCTTTAACGAAATTTTTACCTTAACTCTTATAAAATCAGAAAATTCAGAGCCTACAAAACAAGTGTTTTTTTGATTCTAAAACTTCAAGATGATGATGCTTTAATTCAAAATCCGAGTTTTTCAGCAGCCTGTTAGATTTCATTAGCCTTTAAGGATATCAAATATAACTTGATCAATAAAAGGAAATTACCATGAAACTACAAAATTTAATTGGTACAATAACTACACTTTTATTAATTTTGTTTTCTCAACAAGCACTTTCTGAAGACAATGTAAACCTGCAACATAAGGAAGAGGCCTGGAAAGAAACTAAAGCTACGAATTTACTGCTAGCTCCGATAAAAAACCAAATAGATTTACAAACCTATTTAGCTAGTGCACCGATAGAAAATACCCCCTTGGGCGCCCTATCGGAAGCAGAGAGAGAAATCTTTATCAACAGTTTGGTTTTTACTAATAAAGGCCTAGCTTCATTTAATTATGATGTGCTTAGCTATGGACCTACAGCTACAGAGATTTATAGTATACTTGCATTATTTGGCGCTCAAACCATCACTCCATTCCTACCCGGCATAAT
Organism: Microbulbifer sp. 2205BS26-8; assembly: GCF_030731025.1. NCBI lineage: Bacteria > Pseudomonadati > Pseudomonadota > Gammaproteobacteria > Cellvibrionales > Microbulbiferaceae > Microbulbifer > Microbulbifer sp. 2205BS26-8. The sequence continues at coordinate 7,645 of NZ_JAVAMR010000067.1, forward strand.
GATAGCGTCAGAATTAGACAACTCTATAATGGAAGCAGCCAAAACTCTGCAACGAAACTCTGTTTTATTTGATTACGAATGTGCATATAACCCCTCTACCGGCGGTTACTACTGTCGTTTCAGGCCATCCTTTATCTGCGCTCAGTGTCCGTAGATACTATATCTGCGATTGCTGACAGTGTTCTTGGTTGCTTGCCATAGGAACACAATTATATCTACGGCTTTCCCGGGGGACATTAAGCGAGAGGCAATTCTCCCCCTTGAAGCCGCAAATAGAGTACGTAAGTATTTTATTTTCTGTGTAGGGTTTGCGAGCATGTGTCGTAAACCCTGATTGACAAAGGTCTTCCTTGGCCTTTGTCAACAACCAATAAGCACAGATTTAAAGGAAAACACAGATTTTTCAAACCAAGTTTACAGCAATACAAATTCTATATTAGCTTTGGTAATATTATGAATAAAAAAATTCCTAATTATCATCTAAGCTAAGCCGAGCCTCAGTAATCTTTCCAGCATTAATTATTTTTGAAGATAAACAATCTAACCACTAAGGACTAGGTAAATCGTAAGCTTCCCCGTCAAGTGGACAATTCAAAACTAGAGTTTTCTGCTCGTTGGTAAAATTCGGCGGGTGTGAGCCCACCGTAAGCTTCCCCTGTAAGTAGACAGTTTCAAACTTAGCGCATTCTGACAAACTATGGTCAGGAGGCCGACATGAAGAAATCAAAATACTCGGACAACCAGATTGTCTCGATCCTCAAGGAGGCCGAGGCGGGGATGAAGGTGAAGGAGGTGTGCCGCAAGTACGGTATCAGCTCCCCCACCTACTATGCGTGGAAGGCCAAATTCGGTGGTCTGGATGTGTCGCAACTAAAGCGTATCCGGGAGCTCGAAGGTGCCAGAACGGTCTCGCGGCGCCTGCAGCTCAAAGCTGCCAGCGGGACTTTTTATGGTTTTGGAAGTGGTACCATTCTTGCGGTTGGTCTTGTTCTCGCTGGTGAGGTGCTCCTCCAGCTCCGCTCTCATGGCAGTTTCAGTGAGTTGTTTGATCAGTGGAGTCAGGATACCGTCTTTACCGTTGAGGTTTTTGCCCTCACGCAGCGCCTTGACAGCGGCCTCCATATCGAAGGTAGGTTTGGTCATGGGTCAGTGTGCCGTAGAGGCGCCATAAAGTGAACACACGGAAGTGGACACTTTGTTGAGCCAAAAGCTCAGCGAGAGATGGTGGAAGACCCACCGGAGTCGGCTGTCGGAAGCAGGCTCCAAACCAGCCCAAGCTGCGTGTATTAAGAGTGCTCGCGGTGAGCATTGGGTGCAAAAGGCTGCACAGTGATGCAGTCAGGTGTGATATTGAGAGGCGAGTGAAAACGAACCCATGATGACGTGTCGAAAACCATACGTGACATCGAAACCGGGGGCGTGTCCTATTCCCGGGATGAGCTTGCAGGTGTATTCCGAATGCTGTGCAAGTGGTGTCCGGCATAAAGTGGGCGCGACTCAATATCAGGCTCTTGCTGGGAACTGCGGGAACCAGTCATCGTGATGTCCAAGGGAGAAGGCACAAGTGGCGACCACCACAAGGCCGAGAGTACCGATGCACGATACTGGGACGGAGCTGCTCGCAGTAGTGATGAAGCTTCTGTAATGGAGGTGGAGCGAAGGGGCAGCGTCAAGCAGCCTGATATTCGATCTCAACTGCAATGGCAGGAGGAGGGTCGATGTCAGGCAAAACCATTCGACATTGATAAGTGGTTATTTGTTGAAGCTTACAATCGGGTCAAGGCCAATAAAGGGGCTGCCGGCATAGATCGGCAGTCGCTGGAAGACTTTGATCGTGATCGCAAGAACAAGCTCTATAAACTCTGGAACCGGATGTCTTCGGGGAGCTACATGCCTCCAGCGGTTCGTGCCGTATCGATCCCAAAGAAATCAGGAGGAGAGCGGATACTGGGCATTCCGACCGTAACAGATCGGATTGCGCAAATGGTGGTCAAGTTGAAGTTTGAACCTGAGGTGGAGCAGCACTTTCTTCAAGGCTCCTATGGGTATCGCCCGGGTAAATCGGCGATACAAGCCGTTGGGGTCACTCGGAAGCGGTGCTGGCGCTACCCTTGGGTACTGGAGTTTGATATCCGTGGTCTGTTCGACAACATTCCGCATGATCTCTTGATGAAGGCGATTGATCGACACACCGCGAATCCATGGGTGAAGCTATACATCCGGCGATGGCTAACTGCACCACTGGCAGATGCGAACGGCCGAGCAGTTGAGCGTAACAAGGGGACACCCCAGGGGGGAGTTATCAGCCCCGTTCTGGCTAACCTTTTTCTGCACTACACATTTGACCGATGGATCAGTCGGCACTTTCCAACCATAAAGTGGTGTCGATATGCCGACGATGGATTGCTTCACTGTAGCTCTGAAAAGCAGGCACGATTCCTGCTACGCAGGCTAAGTAAGCGATTTGTGGAGTGTGGACTAAAACTGCACCCAGAGAAGACCAAGATTGTTTACTGCCAGGATCATCGTAGAACTGGGAGCCATGCACACACATCGCTTGACTTCCTTGGCTACACGTTCAAAAAGCGTGTGGTGAAAGGGCGCTCCGGAGAACTCTTTATGGGGTTCTGTCCCGGCATGAGCCGCTCTTCAGTCAAGGGCATCATTCGGAAAGTACGAGCGTGGCGTATAGGGCAGCGAACCGATCTATCGATCGTGGATATCGCTGACTTTATCAACCCACACCTGCACGGCTGGTGGAATTACTATGGGCAGTATTATCGGTCCTTGATGTACCGAATATCCCGATATGTAAACCAACGCTTGGTTAGGTGGGCTATGCGAAAGTTCAAGCATCTTCGAGGAAAGAAGACAAAGACAATTGCCACACTAGAGCGACTAGTTAAAGTGCGGCCGACTCTGTTCGCTCACTGGTCCCGAGGAATGTCGGGTGCGTTTGCTTGACGGGAGCGGTGTGAGCCGAGAGGTTCACGCACCGTTCTGCGAGAGGCTGAGGGTGAAAGTCCCTTGGTCTACTCACCTCTCTTTTTTGCTAATGGTAAAGAAATGACACAGAATTCTGAACACTACCAAATTTGACGTGATATTGTGCGACAATTCGTAAAAATATTATATTGATGGTGTTGACTCTGAAAAGAGCTTAAATTAGCCTATATGTGCATTGATGGTCAAGTGCTTTATGTTTAGTTATATAATTTTTACTTCAATAAAGCTAAGAAATAAGTTAAACTTTAAATACATTATGCGTATGAGCACACTTGGAGTATTAAGATCGTATTTATAATTGTCCAATGGGTTAACGCTTTTCTTAAATTTCAGCTTACGTATTTAGAATGGCCTTTAGTGGGCATTACCTTTTAGCATTAACAAAACAGGCATGATTATGAATTTTTTTAAATTAAGTATCTCAGTGACTGCAGCGTTATTCATCATCCTATCTCAACAAGCATTTGCTCTTGGTTTTTTGCCAAAAAATCAGACTGAAAACTCTAAGACCCCTATCACGATGCAACCTAAAGAAGTAGCGAACACAAAAAGAGAGTTGGATTTTAATTTAGCGCCAATAAAAAATCTTGGAGATTTAAAAGCCTATTTGGCTATTACTCCGATAGAAAGTAGCCCTCTAGGTAGCCTAACGGACGTCGAACGGGAAATATTTATCAACAGCTTGGTCTTTACTTCAAAAGGCCTGGCCTCGTTTGATTATAGTGTTCTGAACTATGGGCCAACAGTTACAGAAGTTTATAGTATACTTGCGCTGTTTGGTTCCCAATCCAGTATCTCATCAATACCCAACTTAACGATAACCTCAGAATTAGATAGCTCGATAATGGCAGCAGCCGAAATGTTTCAGCAAAGGCCGGTGTTAAATAATTATAGGTGTGAACAGGCTTATCCTTTTGAGTATTACTGGTGCTACCCTAGGCGCGAGAAAATGTGTTATGAGGAAATATGTTATACGCTCTAATCAACCATCCTTAGAGAGCATAGTTACGATTTTAAATTATAATGAGTATCTACAATTTCGCTAAGGGCACAAATTAAAGCCTCGGCTTGACGGATGCTATTTACTTTAGAGTCAGCAATTCAAGCTATGTTGATTTATAATCAGTTGTGGTTGTGGCAGTGGGTAACTTAATAATAAATCATTAAGTTACCCTGCAGTGTCGTTACATATTGAAAATCGGGAAAATTATGAAGGAAAAATTATATGCCCTATTTACTGCCCTATTATTGCTTGGATTATTTCCTGAAGCTTGGGCAGCTGCCGATGCATCAATAAAGAATAACTATAATCAGTTACAAGAAGCTTATGAAAATACAAATATAATACCCTCAAAGAGAAATAGTTCTGCTAAGAGCTTATATCTAAAGAACTTCAGGCCAATTTTAACCAATAGCAATCTAAAAGAGCTTGATGCGAAAGACTTAGAATATATATTTCAAGCAACAAGTATTGCTAATTTTTACGATCCTGATATCAAGTACGTTGATGATATGAATAAGGTATCAGAGCATTTGCGGTTAAAAGGATTGATAAAAAAACGTCACTTAGTCGATTTGCAAAATGCCTACATTTCAACTCGGCAATTTGAATCAGCTCGAAGTATGGTCAATAAAAAAAATTTGGACTATTTGAAAATTATACCTAAAGCTCATAGGGCCGAGAATCTTGCACTTAAGCAACCTACAATTTGGGAGATTGAAAAGTCATCCCTTAAAGAGCGGGCTTTTAGCATTCCTCAACAGGGGCCATTTATTATAGTTGTGTCAAATCCTTTGTGTGGTTTTTGCATTGCAGCAGCTAAATATATTAGTGGTGATAAAGAGTTAGAAAATATTTTCGCTGAACACTCTTATTGGCTAACCGAACCTAGAGGGGCATTGTACTTTGAGCATTTCCAACGCTGGTCGCAAAACTATTCGAAATTTCCTGTAGGATTAATTGGCATTACGCCACCATGGCCAGGGCTGGGCAATACAGGAACCCCGACCTTTTATTTCTTTTCCGACGGTAAACTTATCCAATCGTTACGTGGCTGGCCGCGAGATAAAGAAGATACAGTTCTGGATGCTCCTTTAGCCGCTATCGGCTTGAAGAACGTGAAAACGACATCCAGCTTGTCAAAGGAG
>NZ_JAVAMR010000068.1:0-12232 GCF_030731025.1 Microbulbifer sp. 2205BS26-8
GACAAATAACGGGGTAAGGGGAAGTTGTATCCAACGCAGCCTGGATCGAACAAAACCTGTTCAAAGAGGATAAATTGCCAGCAAGAGCCAGCAGTTCCAGCTCCGCTCAGGCCAAAAGCATAAAATGCTGCGGTGTGAAGCTGGCCGTGCAAAATCCGGGTTAGCCTATGACGATATCGATAATTTCATGCACTCGGCTCGCAAGCACTGGGATATTGAAATTAATTTACACTGGTCCCTAAATGTGGCTTTTAGGGAGGATGCGAACAGAATGAGAGTGGGTTTTTCGGCAGAGAATATCGGGCTCATTCGACGTATTGCGTTAAATTTATTGAAACAGGAGGCTACCCATAAACGAGGTATTGAGAGCCGAAGAAAACGCGCAGGATGGGATCGTGATTATTTATGGAAAGTGCTGACTGCCGATCAAGCGATCATAAAATAGGCTAATTGAATGCGTTTGCCATGGCCCAAGCCCCAAGGCAACACGCTGCATGGGGTCCATGCTGACGGACTCTCACCGGGTAATACCAAGCCCAATCTCAGAGCGCCCACAACTAGTGACTGCAGCGCTCTGCTGCCACACTGCATTTTCGTGCAGTTTTTTATTCAGTCGGGCTGGCGGCCGCGCGCGGCTCCATTGGCCATCTGGAAACCGAGGCGGGCGGCTGTGCGCGCGGCATGGTCTTCAATATCGAAGTAGGGATTGAACTCCGCCATGTCTGCAAGACAGACCTTGTTGGAATCCAGCACGGTATCCAGCAATATTTCGAGCAGCTCAAGGGGTACACCGCGGCCGGAGGGTGCGCTGACAGCGGGCATTACTGCTGCGGGCAGTACGTCCAGGCATATCGTGAGATAGACAAAATCCACCCTGTGGATAAAGGTGCGAATCTGAGCCTGGACATTATCGAGATTCCAGCAATTGATTTCACGGTCGCGAATCACCTCGGCACCCAGCGCATCCCCGCGGTTATACAATGCTGGCGTATTGGCATTATCCGCTGCACCCACACACAGGTAGTTGAAAGGGCGACCGTTGATGTCGCATTGTTCGGCGATTTGATAAAAGGGGGTGCCGGAAGAGCCCTTGGGGGCGGGAATACGCAAATCCAGATGGGCATCGAAATTGATAATACCCAGGGTCTTTTCCCGATGCTGCTCGCGCATCCAGCGGGCGATGCCCTGATAACTGCCGAAAGCAATCTCGTGGCCCCCGCCCAACACCAGGGGAAAATGACCGTTACCCAGCAACTCACTGGCCCGTGCCCCGAGCAGGGATTGCCCAGATTCCAGATCCTCCCGTTGCACACACACATTGCCGGCATCGTACAGCGGCAGGTCAAAGGTGGCCGGCAGATTGGCCATGGCCAGACGCAGGATGCGCGGACCCTTGGCCGCACCAATACGCCCTTTATTCCTGCGCACCCCTTCGTCGGAGGCAAAGCCAAGAATGGCGATACCAGGGGGATTGTCTAATTGCAGGGGCGAAATACGCTGGTGCCAGCGCTCTCCCGCAGGACCGTCTTCTGTATCCGTGCGACCGCTCCACAAACGCATATCAGCCAGCTGTAACATCTCTGCCCCCTAGGAAAGTCTGTGCGGGTTTCAATGCACCCACTTCATAAGCCAGCTGATCCGGGGTATCCATCGGCCACAGCACCATATCCGCGCGCAACCCAGCACGCAGCACCCCACGGGAGCAGCAGAGCCCCAGGGCCCGCGCCGCCGCGCGGGTTACACCGGCCAGCGCTTCGGCGGGCGTAAGGCCAAACAGGTTGCAGCCCATGTTCATCATCAGGCGCAGTGAGGCAATCGGGCAACTGCCCGGGTTCAGGTCGGTGGACAGGGCCATATCCACCCCGGCCTCGCGCAACCTGTCCACAGGGGGCACCTGGGTTTCGTGCAGTGTGTAAAAAGCCCCCGGCAACAAAACCGCTACCGTGCCGCTCTCTGCCATGGCCAGCACATCGGCATTGCTGATGAACTCTATGTGATCCGCCGAAAGGGCTCCGGCCGCAGCCGCCATGGCAGTGGCGCCGGTGTGGGCCAACTGCTCGGCATGCACCTTCACCGGCAGGTCGAGCTTGCCGGCGGCATCAATCACGCGCCGGCACTGCTCCACCGAAAAACCAATGGTCTCGCAAAACATATCCACCGCATCAGCCAATTGCTCGCGTGCCACCGCCGGCAATATATGCTCGCAGATCAAATCGATATAAGCGTCCACACGACCGTCGTACTCCGGCGGCAGGGCATGGGCCGCCAGGCAACTGGTGACAATTTCCACCGGGTTGTGTCGGGCCAGGCGGCGGGCGGTACGCAATTGCTTGAGTTCGGTGTCCAGGTCCAGGCCGTAGCCGGATTTGATTTCCACCGTAGTGACCCCTTCAGACATCAGTGCCTGCAGGCGCGGCTCCGATTGGCGGTAAAGTTGTTCGGCGCTGGCCGCCCGGGTGGCGCGCACCGTGGAGATAATGCCACCGCCGGCGCGGGCCACTGCTCCATAACTCTCCCCTCCCAGTCGGCGGGCGAATTCAGAAGCGCGGTGACCGCCGTAGACCAGGTGCGTATGGCAATCGATCAACCCCGGGGTCAACCACTGGCCTTCGCCATCGATGACAGTATCCGCAGCGCAGTCGGGCAGCTCCCGGCGCGGTCCCAGCCAAACAATACTGCCACCGGTAACCGCTAGCGCGGCATCCTCGACAGCGCCATAGGCTCCCGGGATGGAAGGGTCCATGGTAGCGGCGTGAACATTGGTAATCAGCAAGTCACAGCGTTGTATCATAAGTAATTGAGCGGCGCGCTTTTCCTTGTTAAATCATAGATGCCCCGCCCGGGGCCGGGTGAACTTCGGTTGGGCAGCCTACCGGCCAGCCCGCCGGCTTGACAGTCACCCTGCCGGCTATCATAGTGGCTATTCTCTTTATTGTATATACAACCCTATACAAGTGATACAGTACGGCATCCCTGACCCTATGAATCCCACAAGCGAACCACGTTATGCCGCCATTAAACGCCACATCCGCCAACAGATAGAAAGCGGGGCATGGCCGGTGCACTCCCAGGTACCCTCGGAAAACCAGTTGGCGCAGGCGTTCCGTGTCAGCCGAATGACGGCGCGGCGCGCCCTCAGTGAACTGACCGAAGCGCAGGTATTGATGCGTGCCCAGGGACGGGGCACTTTTGTCGCCGAACCGGTTCCCGCCGGCTCCCTGCTGGAGATACGCAATATTGCCGATGAGATTTCTGCGCGCGGACACAGTTACAGCAATCGCATACTGCTGGCACAACAGAGCATGGCCAGCGCCGAGATAGCCCGCGCACTGGGGCTGCCCGAACAGGCAAAGGTGTTCCACTCCATTATTGTGCACTGCGATAACGAGGTACCGATCCAGTGGGAGGAACGTTTTACCAACCCGGCCCTGGCACCGGAGTATTTACAACAGGATTTCGCCAGTACCACCCCCAATGCCTATCTTTCCAGGGTTGCGCCATTAACAGAGGCAGACACCACCGTGGAGGCCATCGCGGCAGAGGCCGCTATCGCCTGCGCCCTAGAAATTACCCCCGGCGCAGCCTGTTTGCAGGTTTGGCGGCGCACCAAAAGCAGCGCCGGCACCGTGAGTTTTGCGCGTCTTGTGCACCCAGGCAACCGCTACCGCCTGGGGGCACAACTGCGATTCTAGTGGCGGATTGGCCCCGAGCGCACAAAAAAACCGGCACGCCATCGCCGGGTGTATACAGATTTAACCAACAGTTTTTGCGAGGAAAATATGTCTAACGAGAAACGCCACGACCCCCGCCGCCATATCCGCGCACCCCGGGGCACAAAACTGAATGCCAAGAGCTGGCTGACTGAGGCACCGCTGCGCATGCTGATGAACAACCTGGATGCGGAAGTGGCGGAGCGCCCGGAAGACCTGGTGGTGTACGGCGGCATCGGCCGCGCCGCGCGGGACTGGGACTGTTTTGACAAAATTGTTGCGGTCTTGAAGCGCCTGGAAAACGACGAAACCCTGCTGGTGCAATCGGGTAAACCCGTGGGTGTATTCAAAACCCACACCGATGCACCGCGCGTGCTGATTGCCAACTCCAACCTGGTACCCCACTGGGCCACTTGGGAGCACTTTAACGCGCTGGATAAAAAAGGGCTGGCAATGTACGGCCAGATGACCGCTGGCTCCTGGATCTATATCGGCTCCCAGGGCATCGTACAGGGCACCTACGAAACCTTTGCCGCAGTTGCACGCAAGCATTTTAACGGCGAAGCGACAGGCAAGTGGATTCTCACCGGCGGTCTCGGCGGAATGGGTGGCGCCCAGCCCCTGGCAGCGACCATGGCCGGTTTCTGTATGATTGCGGTGGAGTGCGATGAAACCCGTATCGATTTTCGCCTGCGCACCGGCTATGTCGATAAAAAAGCCACCCGCCTGGACGAAGCCCTGCAGATGATCGAGCAGGCACAGAAAAACAACCAGGCCCTTTCTGTTGGCCTGCTGGGTAATGCTGCGGATATTTTTCCGGCGCTGGTCCAGCGCAATATCCTGCCCGATGTGGTTACCGACCAGACTTCCGCACACGATCCGTTAAATGGCTACCTGCCCAAAGGCTGGTCCCTGGAATACGCCGCTGAAATGCGTAAAAAAGACGAAGCGGCAGTCGTCAAGGCAGCCAAGCAGTCTATGGCCATTCAAGTCGAAGCCATGCTGGAACTGCAAAAACGCAGCGCCGCCACACTGGATTACGGTAACAATATTCGCCAGATGGCCCTCGAAGAAGGAGTTGAAAATGCCTTCGACTTCCCCGGCTTTGTGCCCGCCTATATCCGCCCACTATTCTGCGAAGGGATCGGCCCTTTCCGCTGGGCGGCCCTGTCTGGCAACCCGGAAGATATTTACAAAACCGATGCCAAAGTTAAAGAACTGATCCCCGACAACCCGCAGCTGCACAACTGGCTGGATATGGCCCGCGAACGCATTCATTTCCAGGGGCTGCCCGCGCGTATCTGCTGGGTGGGCCTGAAGGACCGCGCGCGCTTGGCGCTGGCGTTTAACGAGATGGTCGCCAGCGGCGAGTTGGAGGCACCGGTTGTCATCGGCCGCGATCACCTGGACAGCGGCTCGGTGGCCAGCCCCAACCGCGAAACCGAAGCCATGCTGGACGACTCCGATGCCGTTTCCGACTGGCCGCTGTTGAACGCTTTGCTGAACACGGCCTCCGGCGCCACCTGGGTGTCTATCCATCACGGCGGTGGTGTGGGCATGGGCTTTTCCCAACACGCCGGCGTTGTCATTGTGTGTGACGGTACCGAAGCCGCGCGAAAGCGCATTGAACGTGTACTGTGGAACGATCCCGCCACCGGTGTCATGCGCCATGCCGATGCCGGTTACGACCGCGCAAAACATTGTGCAAACGCCCAGGGCCTGGATCTGCCCATGTTAAATGACTGAAGGTTTCACGCAGTACACACGCGTACCGGCGCAACAATGGCACACCCGGGCAACTTTGTTTCAGGTTGTGGTTTAACCGGCACTGCAGAGTAAATTTAAATTTTGGTGACTGAAGATATGTATCATCTGGAAATCGAACCCGGTCAATTGAGCCTGGCACAATTGCGCCGGGTTGCGCGCGAGCCGGTTCGGCTCTCCCTGGCGGCATCTGCCTATCCCGCTATCAAGACCGCCGCCCACACCGTCGCCCAGGTAATTACCGAGGGGCGCACCGTATATGGCATCAATACCGGTTTTGGCCTGCTCGCCAATACGCGCATCGAAAAACACGATCTGGAAACGTTGCAGCGCGCCATTGTACTGAGCCACGCCGCCGGCACCGGCAGCTTTATGAGTGAGGCAGCCGTGCGTCTGCTGATGGTATTGAAAATCAACTCACTCGCACGGGGTTTTTCCGGGGTGCGCCCACTGGTGATCGAGGCGCTAATGCAGCTGATCAATGCCGGCATTTACCCGGCCATTCCGGAAAAGGGTTCCGTGGGGGCTTCCGGTGACCTGGCACCGCTCGCCCATATGAGCGTGGTGTTGTTGGGAGAGGGCGAAGTCTTTATTCGCGGCGAGCGCAAAAGCGCACGAGAGGGACTGCAGCGCGCGGGCCTGGAGCCCATTACCCTGGCCCCGAAAGAGGGGTTGGCCCTGCTGAACGGCACCCAGGCTTCCACCGCGTTTGCCCTGCTCGGCCTGTTTGCCACCGAAGACCTGTTCGCAGGTGCGCTCGTAGCCGGCGCCATTACGCTGGAGGCCGCCAAGGGCTCGCGCCGCCCCTTCGATGACCGTATCCACGCCGCTCGCGGCCAGCAGGCACAGCGGGATGTCGCAGCCGCTTATCGCGAATTGTTGGGCGAGCGCAGCCAGATCGGCGACTCGCACCTGTCCTGCGACAAGGTGCAGGACCCCTATTCCCTGCGCTGCCAGCCCCAGGTCATGGGCGCCTGCCTGCAGCAGATGCGCTTTGCCGCCGAGGTGTTGCTGGCCGAAGGCAACGGGGTATCCGACAATCCATTGGTGTTTACCGACGAGGACTCCCCGGAAAACACCGATATTATTTCCGGTGGCAATTTCCACGCGGAGCCCGTGGCCATGGTTGCCGATAACCTGGCGCTGGCGCTGGCGGAAATCGGCGCCCTGTCGGAGCGCCGCATGGCACTGTTGATCGACAGCAGCCTGTCGGGCCTGCCGCCTTTTCTGGTGGAAAATGGCGGGGTCAATTCTGGTTTTATGATCGCCCAGGTAACTGCCGCGGCACTGGCCAGCGAGAATAAATCCCTCGCGCACCCCGCCAGCGTGGACTCCCTGCCCACATCCGCCAACCAGGAAGACCATGTTTCCATGGCCACCTTTGCCGGCCGCCGCCTGCGGGACATGGCCGATAACACCTGCGGTATCCTCGCGGTGGAAATGCTGGCCGCCTGCCAGGGGCTGGATTTTCGCGCCCCATTGAAAACCACGCAAAAGCTCGAGGAAGCCAAGGCAAAACTCCGTGAGCAGGTGTCCTTCTACGACAAAGACCGCTATTTTGCCCCAGACATTGAAATGGCCAAGCAACTCTTCAGCCAGGGCAGCTACCTGCAATCCATAGACCCCTCACTGCTGCCCAGCGGCCACTAAGCCCCCACCGGCAGCTCAAGATCCGGTCTGCCGGGTATGGATCCGGGGGCACAGGGCGCCCCCTGTGCCCCCTGCCTGTGGTGACCGGGCTGATGGTCGGCCTACGGGGCGGACCCTATGCTTCCAAGCGCTGAGCCCAGGGTGGGAGCCGGTTCCCCGCCTCCCCATAGCAACCCGAGCGGTCAGCGGAATGCGGTAGAACATTTTTTGTTCTTTATGATGAATTTCACGCCAAAAGTGCTAGGCTGAACAATAGAAGTCTCACCTGCCAACTGGCGTGGAGGTCTCCATGAAACCGCTGCCCAGACGGCTGCTTGGTGGCTCTGGCTGTGGGCTGGCCATGACCGCCGGCCTCTCCCTGTTGGCCTGTAGCGGCACTGGCGCCCCCTGTGTAACCGGCTGCCCAAGCAGTTATTACAGCTGCGACACTGATTACTATTCACCGGCTCGCCACTATTCGAACCGCGCGTGTGGCAATCGGCAATACCGCAGTGTCGATGGGAGCGGTGGCCTCCGTCATCGGACACCCCCTCTGGCACTCTACCGGGGCTCTCCCACCCCTTACCCACCCGACCTGCCCGATCCGCCCAAGCGCGCCAGACCGTACTGACCATGCATTTCTGTGTCTGCCTGGCTGGCACACAAAAGGGGCTTGGCCCCACCGGCAAAGCCTCCCCGGGGGGAAACTTTGCTTACCGGAGAATGCACTATGAATAGAGCTGTTAAGACGGTGATCACCATCACCACGGTATGCACGGCCCTCGCCCTGGGTGCCTGCGCAACCGATGGCTATTACGGTGGAGGCTACTATTACACCTCCTCCTACAGCTATCCCTACGCCACTCCCAATTACTACCCATCGAGCAACGTTTATCTCTCCTACCGGACACCGGTTTACCAGTACTACCGGTTCACACCACGCTACCGTTACTATTATGTCGGTGCCTACCCCTACTACCGCGGTGTGCCCGCCTTTCGTGGCAACGCCCGCTACCGGGCCAGACATTACTACCGCGGTCTGCCCTACTACAACCGCTTCTACAGCCCACGCTCATCCCACCTGCGCTACCGCGCTTACCATCGCGGGTATCGCGGCTACCATGGGCACCGTGGATATCGCGGCTATCGGGGCCATCACGGGCACCATCACCACGCAAGGTACTAGCATTCAGCGATCCGTGTTCCCAACCCCCCCCACCAGTGCGCATCCGCGGTGGTGGGGGTAACAACACAACTATGAGGCCATGGGCAAACAAATCCCCTGCAGAGAAACCCCTGTCGGGGGTGATTCCGGCCCGATTCCCCGTTTTTCCGCAGCTGTCCACGCCACCCTGCTTTTTCCTTCCTGACCCGGCGGGATTCCCAGCCGCGCCATAATCCGGTACCCGGTCCGCTAGCCTTTCCCGGCCATACACGCGTCAACAGGGTATGCCGCCTCTGCCCGTTCGCCCGAATGGGAGCGGCGATATATGGCCCCGAGCTGGCGCAGTCTCTGCGCTCTCTCAACGGTATCCAGGGCTCCCAGGCGCTGGGCAGCAGTGTAAAAGGCTTCCCAGCTGCCGCTTTCAAGATACAGCTGGCGAAACGCGGGCACCTGGGACTCATACTCGGCGGCCAGCGCCAGGGTGGCATTGTTGGTTTTTTCTATATACACCCGATAGCGTTCGGGATTGGGCCAGTCGGCAGATATTGTCCGATAACACCGCCGCAGGCGCCTGAGTACCTGCGCTTTCTGGTCCCGCTTGAGATCGACCGGTTCCGAAGTGCGGTAAATGGATTCCAGCTGTCTGCGCGCCGTCAGCATCAGTTGCCGCACGGCCATTGTCTCGGTGCGCAACTCGACGGCGGAACTGGTCAATCCCTGACTTTTAAGCCAGTCTGGCACGGCGATTTCCGAGACCGCCGTGGCAAAACTTTCATTGAACTGGGTATCCCCGGGAATATACACGCGCCTGTGTGCCAGCTCGTGAAACAACAGTCCCGCCAGTCGCTCCGGGGACCAGTTCACAAAGCTCGACAATGCCGGGTCATCGAACCAGCCGAGTGTACTGTAGGCAGGTACTGCGCCCAAATATACATCATACCCCTGTGCACGCAGTTGAGCGGCCTTGGCCACCGCAGCGGATTGACGGAAATAGCCCCGATAACTGGCGCAGCCCGCTATGGGATAGCACCAGCGCTTGGGAACAAGGGAAAATTCAGGGGCGGCAAACACATTCCAGATGGGATACTCACTGTCGAGGGCCACGTAGGTACCGTAGGCTTCGCCCACCGGCAGCCGCAACTCCCGCGCGGCGTAGGCCCGTATGTCCTGTATCAAGCGCAACTGCGCAAGCAGATGTGCGTCGGTGCCGGGTTCCTCAAGCAACGCCTCAATCGACTGCCGGGCGGAGAGGATACGCCACTGGCCGGCGGCAGCCTGTGAATAGTAAGCCACGGTTTCACAACCACCCAGTAGCACCGCTGCAACGATCAGTGCCCAGGCAAGCAAAGCCCCGGGGTGCTTAGGCAACTTCGGGGTGGCAATACTGATATACACTCTTTTTCCTGTTTGCGTTTTTCTGAGGTTTTACAACCTGCACATCCATTTCCACCCGGTCACAGGTCTCCAAAGGGTATAGCATGGTACCGGTCAACGCAGCCCTGACAGTCTTTGCACTGGTGTTCGCCGCCATTGCCTGGCTGCGGCTGCTGCGCATCGGCTTTGCCGATGGCAACCTGAACGGATTGCTGGCCCTGTTTATACCACCACTGGCGCTGTTATTACTCCTGCCCCGTTGGCGCGAAGAGACAGACCTGTTCCTGCTGGCAGGTGCTTCCTGCGGCAGCCTGCTACTGGGGCAGTGGCTGCAGTGACTGCTTGTGTCGGGGAAAACCACACCCGGGTTGATCCAGGTCAAGGCGCCCGCGCATCCGGGCCATACACTGTATGGGTGAAAAATTGACGCAGGAGAGAGAGATGGGAGCTTTAGTGGATCTATTTACCAGCTTTTCCGGCCTGCTCAGCCTGGCCGTCATCGGGTTCATGCTCCTTATGGCGGTTTTCCTGTTTCGCTGGGTTGGCAACAATGTGAGAAAGTCACTGGCAGAGCAGGAACGCAAGGCACAGGACTCTAAATCCAGCCCCGACAAGCAGACTGACACCGCTGTGTCTCTCTAAAGCCGAGATCCCCACCTAAGCGGTGCCGTGGTTGCAATGGATTGCGGGCTTATAACCCTGGCAATTCCCGCCACAGCCCGAAAAAAGCCGGAAGCCAGCTCAAACAAAATGCATTGTGCCATTATCGTATCGGCATCAACAGGCAAGGGCAGAAGTACCTGTTGTACAAGCTCATTCACTCAGGCATATACGCGCAAAAGCACTGGCCCCGCCTGTGAGGCTCCAATTGTTTGGCCAGGGTCACTGCCGGCAACAATGATGGCAAAGAGGAGGTTTAGCAAGCCAAACCGTGCGCTGTTTGACCTGCGTCCTGAGCATCCCATTGCACGATCACTCCCCGCAACAAACAGGACCAGCTTACACCTGACCCAAGAGCGTGAATAACAACCAGCCCCCACCTTACCCGAGCAGATCACAAGCTGCCTGGATACTTTCTTGCCAAGTCAGATTATCGACGTAAACTTCGGACCGACATCTGGACGCAGAAATACTTCCGAGAAAGTAATCAGGATATTCGTTACCATGGTGGATAGTATATAAACGCCAAGTCTTATGATCCCAAAAATCGCCATATTTTATCTCATTGTTTTCATTACGTTGATTACCCTGAGATGGATGCGGCCAAACATTGTCACCCTTGTAACATTCAGCTGGTTAGATCCATTTCCAGAGGAAGGAGAGCTTTTGTCCAGCTTTAAGGCGAAAAGAATAAGGTATGCTTTCGGCTGGATAGTTTAATTTGCAGCCTATTTTTCTCTCTTAACCATTCTTGGCGTCTACTTTAAAAGCTATTTCAGCGAGACATTTTTTCTCGTGGCCAGCTTTGCAGGAATAATTGGCGGAGGAATGGCGCTTCTAGCCTGTATCGGGTTCTCAGTCTCATGGCTTAAAACTATCATTATTGGCCCCAACCCTAAATGTGAGTACCTGGCAGAATATGAAATATAAACTTAACCAAGCAAAACCTTCACCAGCAATGCCGGCTGGGCCTATACTCCGCAGCTTCGCTGCTCCATTTCAGCCCGTGTTGGTGGCATTGGTTTTATTCAGTTCAGATCAATAGAATTTCAGCTGGAAAGCGTTAGATGATTGACAAAAACGGCTATATAAACGTCAACGGTTCGCCGATGTATTACGAGCTATCCGGTAACCCTAATGGTGAACCACTGGTACTGCTGCATGGAGGCTTGGGTTCGATCGGCGACCTGACACCATTGTATAAATATATTGCTCCTGACTATTCATTAATAAGCATGGATTTTCGTGGTCATGGAAAGTCGCCATTGAATGGAGCCTCGCTGAGTTATGCACAGTACCAGAGTGATGTCCAAGAGGTGCTTTCTCACCTTGGTGTTAAACGGTACTCACTATTTGGTTTTAGTGATGGCGGCATTGTAGGTTACCGACTGGCGGTACAACAACCAGAAAGTATTATTTGCTTGATCACACTTGGCTCACAATGGCGTTTAGAAGCTAATGACCCATCTATTGAGCTATTGAGTGGCCTAACAGCTGAGTTTTGGGCTGAAAGGTTTCCTGCTGGTATCGATTCCTACAACGCTTCCAATCCAAAACCAGACTTCAAGAAGCTTGTGGATGCAGTAAAATCCGTGTGGCTTGATACTACAGAGTCTGGTTATCCGTGTGATTTGGTCGAAAGCATCACTTGTCCGAGCCTCATTATTCGAGGAGACAATGATTTTCTCTTCTCTCTAAGTGAGGCTGCAGCATTAAAAACAAAAATAACAGGTGCTAATTTTGCCAATATTCCATTTGCAGAGCATGCATCTCATCAGGAATCACCGGAGTTGGTGGGTGCAATTGTGAAACAATTTCTTTCTCAGCAAAAAGCCTAACAAGTACCTAAGAGAGCTGGGGTGACTTGGTCCACCCCCCTTGAAGTGGTCCACCCGTATAATTAGGAGACGGAGGACTAAACCATGGGAAT